>PFJE01000016.1 GCA_002783865.1 Sphingomonadales bacterium CG_4_10_14_3_um_filter_58_15 | reverse complement strand
CTGTCCAACTTCTCGTCAGACGCATCGCAAGGCTATGAATTTACTCGCGATAGTTTCGAGTCAGACTCTAAGAGCCTCGTTTCTAGATGTGACACCCAAAGCCGCGTCTTCTAACGCTGAGCGACGAATTGAGCCGATGGATGCCGATGCCGCCGCAACTGCATCGGCTAGCGCAGAGGAATTTAGCCCTTGTGCTTCCAGAAGGGCGCGATTTGTCGAGCCATAACCAAACTCCCTCATCTGTCTATCCAAGGCTGATCCAGTGAGGTCTTTGAAATCTACCATCTCGGAATAATTGACGGAATGCTCTGCTTGGTCAACCACTTTATCCCAAAGACGATCAACCCTTAATCACCAATTCTGGTGAAACGATTCCTAACAGTATGCAATTCCACTCACCCCTCAAGCCGCATCCTCATAGCGAAAAGCCTTCACCCTGATCGACCCCGCCCGCTCCCGCATCAGCGCCGCATCATAGCGCGCTTGCATCCGGAGCAAAGTGTCCATCTTCACGCCAAAGGCTTTCTCCACCCGCAGCGCCATTTCCGGCGACAGCGAGGCCTTGCCATTCAGTAATGTTGACAGTGCCGGACGTCCGACGCCCAATATTTTTGCTGCATCGGTCACGGTCAGCTCGTCTGGCAGGATCGCCTGCCGGATAAATTCGCCCGGATGGACCGGCTTCATGCCTATTTTGATCGCCATGCTTTCCCTTTCCTAGACCCAATAATCTCTAAAACCCTTGAAACAGAAAATCCAGCGCGTCGACGATCACCGCGCGATAGGGCCCCTCGACATTGACCACAGGCTTGCCCAGCGAAGCGCGGCGCAGGGTGCCGATGTCGGTGGTCATCAGGCAGAAATCTTGTCCCTTGATGGTGATTACCGGTTTCAGCTTGCGCATGGTTTCGGCCATGGCGGCATCCGCCGGAACCAGCGGCACAACGACGGTGCTGGCCAGATCTGACAGCAGGTCGGCCTGCACCTCCAGCACATAAGATACCTCGCCGCGCTTTAGCGCATAGATATCAAAGCGCGCCATTGTCATCTGCCCAGTCGGGAACCAGCAGCGGGCCGGACTCTGCGACGCGTTGGTTGTGGGCCGCGATTGTATCCTGATTTTCGGCCAGCCAGTTCTGTTGCCGCGCCTGCCTGATCGCCGCTTCGATACCCGCCTCTGCCGCCTTTGATGCATTGAGTTTCAGCGTCTTGGCTTCCCGCAATATATCTTCGCGGATGGTCAGGTTTATCGGCCGCCGTTTCGGGCCTTGCAGACGGGTGGTTGCGGACATCGGAAGCTCCTCTGGCTATCTATGTGCATGTTTTATGCGCATATTGCTCGCACCACAATCCCGGACGTCAAATTTCGAAGTGCCGTAGGATTGTTGCACCTTCTCCCGTGAGGGAGAAGGATACGAAGCCTTGCCGCCGAAGCCTTGGCGAAGGCAGCTAGGCGCAGTTGGATGAGGGTGTTCCGCTGGTCGGTTGCTCTGCCACTACTGTTGGGTACACCCTCACCCAGCTTCGACTAGGCAGCAAGCTGCCAAGTCTGCTCAACCCTCTCCCCTAGGGGAGAGGGAAATTGTCATTGCACAAGATCACTCGCCAGCAAATCCGCCACCAGCAAGGCGGTCCGCTGCGTTGCCTGCTGGAGGCTGGTCAGGTTCATGTCTTCCTCGACGGTGTGCGCGCCGGTGCCGGCGACGCCCAGGCCGTCCATGCTGGCAACATAGGGGGCTACGAAGCTGATGTCCGCGGCGCCGCGGCCTTCGGGAGGGAAGGATTTCGCGGGCTCGAGGCCGAGACGCGCGTGCACTGCGTTGAGCCGGTCGAGCAGCGCTTCGTTCGCCTTGGTCAGCTCCATCGCCGGATATCGGTCCTGGAAGGTGATCGTCGCCTTGGTCAGCGGCAGGCTGTCCTCGACAATCCCGCGCATCAGATTTTCCGCGGCGCGCAATTGCGCGTCGTTCATGAAGCGCAGGCCGCCCGAGGCAATGGCGGTCTCGGCGATCACATTATCCTTGCCGCTGAGCGTGACCGCTCCGGCGCTGCCGACCGGCTCGATGGCCGACCCTGCCGCGACCATGCCGGGGTTGAAGGTCAGTCCGAGCGGTCCGCGCACCTCGCCGTAGAAGCGGTTCAGGATCCGCGCCATTTCGAAAGCGGCACCGGCGCCGCTGCCGTCGCTGAAAATTCCCGACGAGTGAGCGCGCTTTCCCGTAACCTCGAGCTTCCATTTCGAGGAACCGCGCCGGCCCACCACGGCCCATTCGGGGCTGCCGCCTTCGAAGTTGAGCGCATAATCGGCGGCTTTGCCGGCCGCGATCAGGTCCTTGCGGGCCTCGGCGAGCGGTGCCCCGACGCTTTCCTCGTCGCCGGTGAAGAATATCGTCACCTTGCCGCGCTTGATCGCGTCCGCGTCGATCAGCGCGCGCATGGCATAGATGACCACGGCATTGCCGCCCTTCATGTCAGCGATGCCCGGGCCGCGCAGCTTGTCGCCGTCGCGCTCGAAGCGCTGGAACGGACTGTCGGGTTCGAACACCGTGTCGATATGGCCGATCAGCAGCAGGTTGGGACCATCGCCAAAATCCCGTTCGGCGACCAGATGGCCGCCGCGCGCCATCGATTGCGGCATGTCGATCCAGCGAACCGCAAAGCCGATATCCTCCAGTTCGCGCCGGTAGATTTCGCCGACCTTGCGGACTCCTTCGACATTGAGCGACCCGGAATTCTGGTTGACCGTCGCCTCGAGCATTTGCAGCTGCTCCGCGCCATTGGCAGCGACGGCGTCGAGAATGGGCTTGTCGCTGGCGCTGGCGCCCGTGATCGAGACCGCGATCGTGGCGAGCAGCAGGCAGGCGGACGTGGCGGCTTTCATTATCGCGAACATAGTGGAGGCCTTTTCTTTTCGGTCATGGATATTTGCAATGATGGTTGAAACTAGCGACCCTGCGGTCAACCGCAAGGGGTCATCGGTCCGCAATCCGATTGCGTCGCTGCTTCAGGGCGTTCCCCTCGGCGCGAATAACCGTCCCGCCTTCGGCTGGGACGATATCGACTTTGGAGGATGACGGGCATCATCCTGATGCCCGGTCCTGCCGCACAGAAGCCGCTGCCGCTTCCAGATCCCGCACAAATTTCGCATATTCCACCTGCCGCCCCTGCGCGTCGGGAATGCGCAGCAGATAGGAGGGGTGGACGGTGATCAGCAGGGAGCGGTCGGCGATGAAAGGCAGAATAGTACCGCGGTGGCGGGCGATTTTTACTGCCTTGCCGGTCAGGCACCGCGCAGCAGTTGCGCCAAGGGCGATGACGATTTCCGGGTTGACCAGGCGGATTTCCTGTTCGACCCACCAGTGATAATAGTTGATCTCGCCGACATTGGGTGTTTCGTGGATGCGCCGCTTGCCGCGCGGGGTAAATTTGAAGCGTTTCACGGCGTTGGTCAGGAATAGCTGCTGCCGATCGAGTTGCGCCTCGGCGAGCGCGCGGTCGAGCAATTGGCCGGCGGGACCGACAAAGGGCCTGCCCTGTTGGTCTTCCTGATCACCGGGCTGTTCGCCGATGATCATGATTGGCGCATTTTCCGGGCCCGCGCCTCGGACGAGAGTGGGCGCAAATTTCTCCATCGGCGCGTCGGTCTGCTGTTGCAGCATCTGGTACAGCTGATCGAGCGACGCGGGCGGTTCGATGGCCGATCCGGTCGCTCTTTCGGCGAAACGGACTGTGTCTTGCGGCTGCGCCACCATCGCATCGACGCGCGCGCCGGATTGCTCCAGCAGGCCCGGGATCAGTTCGGCTTCCGGCAGATTCTTCCAGTATTTCATCGGCATTTCGGATTTCATCGCAGCGACTTTCACCCGCGCGGGGTTGAAGATATGGGCGTAATAGGTCCGCCACTCGGCCTCAATCACATCTTCCTGCGGCACGTCTTCCTTGCGGCCGCCGGGGCCGACGGACAGCTTGCCGCCGTCCCACGCGATGCTCGCTTCCGGAGTCACGATCAGCCAGTCCATGCCGGTAAAGCGGTTGCGGAAAAAGGGAGCCACTGCCTCGGTGATATGATGATCCGGCTCGAACCAGGCAACGAATTGTTCGCGGCCCGCCCCACAGTCGCCAATTTTGCGGAAGCGAACGAAGGCGTGCATCTTGTGGATATCACGGCGGATCGCCTTGGCGTAGCCATTGAGTTTCAGCACATCCGCATCCGCCGGGTTGCCGTGCAGGCCGGGAACGGACTGGGCGCGGTAGAGCAGACGGTAGGCCAGATCGAAGCGATCTTCATTGCGGTGCAGCAGGCCGGTGTTGATCAGCGACAGCAGCGGCTTGGCTATGCGGATGGATCGAGCGGGACGGTCTGCATCCGGTTCTGGCAGCGCTGCCGGACCGGTCAGATCCAGTTGCCGACCATCGCTCCGGCCCGCCACTGTCCATGTCACGCGATCGGGCGCGACGCCGGCTTGCAGCAACGCCCGCGCATGGGTGCGCCAGCCATCGATATCGACCTCATTTTTCAGCGCCATCCGATAGTCATTGTAAGTGCGCCGATTGCTTTGCAAATTTGCTGCCACCGTCCCCTCGCTCCTAGACGGCAAACAGATCGAGCTGTTCTGGGGGCGGCTTGAGGCGGTCATAAAGGCTGAGCGAGTCCAGCCGCTTGCCCGGATGCCAGTCTACGGCGGTGATAAACGGCAAGATTTTGCGCACCGACTGGCAGATGCGTTCGAGATCGGCGAGGCGCAGGCCGGAGAAGCGGCGGGCCTGCAGGATCTTGGCGACGCCCTTGCCGCCGAGACCGGGGATGCGCAGCAGGCTCTCCTTGTCGGCGCGGTTGATGTCGACCGGGAAGCGGGCGCGGTTCTGCAGCGCCCAGGCCAGTTTCGGGTCGATGGTCAGGTCGAGCTGGCCTGCGGTGCCGCCCTGCATGATTTCGCTGACGGAGAAACCGTAAAAGCGCAGCAACCAGTCGGCCTGATAGAGCCGATGCTCGCGCATCAGCGGCGGCGCCTGTAGCGGCAGGTTGTTGCTGGCGTCGGGGATCGGGCTGAAGGCGGAATAATAGACGCGCTTGAGGCCGTAGCTGCCGTAGAGGCCGTCGCTGGTGGTCAGGATCTTCGCGTCGTCGGAGGCGTCGGCGCCGATGATCATCTGGGTACTGTGGCCGCCGGGGGCGAACAGGGGCGCCTTGCGCGATGTCTTGCGTTCCGCCTTGGCCTCGCGCACCTGCCTGCCGAGATTGGCCATGGTCTTGCGGATCAGCTTGCCGTCCTTTTCCGGGGCAAGCCGGCTGATCGATGCGTCGTCGGGCAGCTCGATGTTGATCGACAGCCGGTCGGCGTAGAGCCCGGCGCGCTTCAGCAGTTCGGGATCGGCCTCGGGAATGGTCTTCAGGTGGATATAGCCGCCGAAGCGGTGCACGACCCGCAGCTGGCGCGCGACCTCGACCAGCTGCTCCATCGTATAGTCGGGGCTGCGGATGATCCCGGAGGAGAGGAACAGGCCCTCGATATAGTTGCGCTTGTAGAAATCGAGCGTCAGGTCGACGATTTCCTGCACGGTGAAGGCGGCGCGGCGGACGTTGCTCGACGAGCGGTTGATGCAATAGAGACAGTCGAACATGCAATAGTTGGTCATCAGGATTTTCAGCAGCGAAATGCAGCGCCCGTCCGGCGCATAGCTGTGGCAGATGCCCATGCCGCCGGTCGAGCCGATGCCGCCGGATTTCAGCGAATTGCGCTTCACCGAACCGCTCGACGCGCAGGACGCATCATATTTCGCGGCATCCGCGAGAATCGCCAGTTTTTCGGATCGGGAGAGTTTTGACATCTGCAATGACTAAGCGATGTTCTTGGTTTGTTCAATAACCTAAGTTAAGAATAGCGGCTAGCGGATCGAACCATGATGATCGCTGGTCGGCGATGTGCCTGCTATTCTCCCTCGGACTGCTCCGGCGCGGTCGCCAACCGTTGGGCTTCCTGCATCACCTTGGTGATTCTCCTTTGCGCCTTCCGCTTCGCTGCGGCTGGATTGCGCGCCGGTCTGATATGCATTTGCCCGCCGGTCGCATTCTTGCTCGCCAAGTCCTCGATCGCGGCGGGCTTTTCTCCATAATCATAGGGATGGTTGGGTTTTGTCGCGTTGGCCACAAGCGTCTTGTCGAAAAGCGCCTTGTGCGGGGGGTGCGGGACGGTCTTGCCAACCCGCATTTCTACGTGCCGTTGGCCATCCACCTTGCCGGATGGGGACCCCTCCGTTTTGGTGGGCGACATGAAGGCCGGCTCGGCCATGGCGCAGCGCGCGCAGGTATATTTGAGCAGAGGCTTGTCCTGCGGTCCCAGATCGCCCTCGAACGGGGTGGACAGATGAATGTCCCTGGGCTGGTGGTACAGCTGGTAGATCCCCGTCATGATCGCAGGCTCGGCGCAGTTGCTCGGACCCCAGCTTTCGAGCATGCCGATCATCCGCACGCCTCCAGCCCCGGTCTTGTTGGCGTGGTAATCGGGATATTGCAGATAGTATAGCTCAGCCTGCTTGGCCGGCAGCTTGATCCCCAGCCGCTTCTGCTGCCCGCGATGCGCCTCAAGCCGCTTGACCGCTTCCGGGTAGGTCCCCGGCTCGGGAGCGGGGACGCCCATGTCGGCGTAGCTTTTCCGCTCAATCTGATCATCGTCTTGCCCCGATGGTTTGCGGCCGTAGGGCTTCATTCCCGAGGCGCCGAACACCGGCCGGTAGGTCGCGGCCTTCTTGCCGCCGCCCTCCTTCAGGTACATGATGCACACGCAGCCCCGCCGGGCCTCCGGGATCAGTCCTTTCTTGCGGCCACCGTCAGCGGAGCCGACGAACAATCCGTAATTCTTTATCAGTTTCGACGATTGGGCGAGCAGGATTTCCGATTCCCGATCCATGTCGCCGGGTTCGATGCGCAGCTGATCGCTCTTCGGGAATATGCCGGCGAGACGCGTATCGCTGGTTGCCAGCAACATACCCTGGCGCATCAGGGCCGTGAAACTCGCGTCCATATCGAAGAACTTTGCCACGTCGGCAAACAGCTTCTTCTCGGCTTTGGCAATGTCAACGGCGATCCGTTTTTTGCGGGCTGCGATCTGCTCACCCAGACCGGCGCGCTGCTTATTGGCGGCATCCTGGGCGCGCTCGGCCTGGCGGGTCATTTTTTGCGCATAGCCCTTGGTCGTCCGCGGACCCGGCTTGTAGGACGGCGGAGTCACTACGGCATCCCGCTGGCGGGTCAGTTCTTTGACTTCCTGGTCCGCCAGTTGCCGGATCGTGTCGATCTGCGTGTTCAGATGCGTCTGCCAGTTCTGCATCACCGAAATATAGTTGATCTTGTGCGCGTAGGCCTTGCGGGCCCGCTGGATTTCGGCGCGCAGCATCGCGGCGTCGCCGGATTCCGCGTGACCGGACCCGGCTGGCGCTGAAGCGGTCCGGTTGAAGCGCGCTTCCAGACTGGCAAGATAGGACAGGTCCTGCCGCAGGTTGAACTCGTTGTCCTGCATGATCAGGGCCAGGTCGTCCCGAAGGCCGCCGGTCAGGGCGCCGAGTCCGGTGAAGCGTTCGGCTCCGGACAGTTCGATGACCTTGGCGGGGTCTAGCCTGAACTTGTGCCGCAGGTCGGGCAGCGCGTTGGCCTTCTTGGTCGCGTCTTCAATGTCGGTCAAGCGTCCCTTGAACCTCTCCAGCTCCTTGGGATCGATAGCCGTTTCAAGCACAGACTCAGGCGACATGCCGCCCAGCAGCCGGAGGGCGGCAGGGTTGTTTTTGAACGCCCCAAAAAGCGTCTCGAACGCGGGGAGGTTGGGGCCGGACAGCGCCGCATCGCTCAACAGCACGATGATCCTGTCCAGACTGACGTGCCCGGACTGCCACAAATTGCCAATCACGCGTGACAGGCGCTTTACCTCAGGCGCGCCAAGGTGATTGACCAGTGTCTGCGCCACATCCTCTGGCATATCGAAGGTTTCGACAGCTTGCTGGATGCCAGAACGCTTGCCCCTTTCGATCCTTCCGACCTGGATCCTCAGCTCGCGGGTGACCACTTCTTGCTGACGCACCGGACTTATGTCCTGGGCTGCGTGCTTCTTTTTCCAATCGTCAAGATCAAAGGTTGAGGTCCGTACCGCGGAATCCAGCAGCGTTGCCGCCGCAGCCGGGTTCATAGGCCCCGCGGCCCGCAAGATATCGTCCTTCATCCCCTCGACATCGGCGAAGAAACCACCCACTTTATCGAAATCTTCGGCGATGTCGCCTTGAATTCGCATGACCCGCTGTACGACGGGCGTGGCCAGCGATGCTCGCATTGCGAGCAGCCTTTGCACGCTCGGCGCAGCATTGAGCGTGGACTGCGCGGCAGCCAGATTGGCCTCGGCCGGCCCGTTGGTTCGGACTGTGGCGGCGCTCTGCGCCGAGGGCGACGGCGCGGGGCGGTGGGTAGCGAGTTCAACAGTCATCAGTGACTCCCGACTTCTGGTAACGGTGCACTTTATGCCAAGCGCAGAAGCAATGAGTACACCTTAAATATAGATTCACAAAATGAAGAAATGAAAACACATTTCGGTAACGCCGTCTTAAACCTGTCACACCCTCGTCACTACCGCGTCACTGCATCACCCTAAAGGCCCCAATATCATCCATCGGGATCGGGGAGGCTCCATGAGCGCACAAGCGGGTTCGGTTAAACAGTCGGTTATATTGAATGATGCGATCCTGCAGAATCGAACGAGCAAGGCGGGGTTGCTCGAGCGGGTTTTTGCGCTGGCCTTTCGCGGGCTGGTCTATCCGCAGATCTGGGAGGACCCGGTCGCCGATATGGAGGCGCTGGATATCCGGACGGACCACCATATCGTCACCATCGCAAGCGGCGGCTGCAATGCGCTGTCCTATCTGCGCGCCAATCCGGCGAAGATCACCGCAGTCGATCTGAATGCCGCCCATATCGCGCTCAACCGGCTGAAGTCGGTGGCGGCGCAGCGGCTGGGCAGCCATGCGGATTTCTTTCGCTTTTTCGGTGAGGCAAACAGCAAGGCCAATCTCGCCGTCTATCGCGAGCAGCTGCGGCCGCATCTCGACGCGGCCAGCCGCAAATATTGGGATGGCCGCGATCATTTCGGCCAGCGGCGGATCAACGGCTTTGCCAGGGGTTTCTATCGCAAGGGCCTGCTCGGCAATTTTATCGGGCTGGTGCATATACTCGGGCGGCTCGGCGGTGCCCGGCCGTCGCTGATGATGAAAGCCCGGACGCAGGAGGAACAGATCGAGCTGTTCAACCGGCATATCGGGCCGCTGTTTCAGAAAAGACTGATGCGCTTTCTCTGCTCCAACCCGATGGCGCTGTTCGGGCTCGGCATTCCCCCGGCGCAATATCGCGCACTGGCCGGCGACAAGCATATGGCCGATGTGCTGCACGAGCGGACGCGCAAGCTGGCCTGCGACTTTGCCATTGCTGACAATTATTTCGCACAGCAGGCCTTTGGCCGCGCCTATCGGAGCGCCGCGCCCGGATCGGTGCCGCCCTATCTGGAGCAGGAAAGCTTCGCCTGGCTGGGCGAACGCAGCAAGCGAGTCGATATCCGCCATCAGAATTTCATCGAATTTCTCGCCAGTCAGGATGCCGGGTCACTGGATCGCTATATCCTGCTCGACGCGCAGGACTGGATGACCGATCAGCAGCTCAACCGGCTGTGGAGCGAGATTGGCCGGACTGCCAAGCCCGGCGCACGGGTGTTGTTCCGGACGGCGGCGGAAGCGACCTTGCTGCCGGGCCGGGTTGCCGAGGAATTGCTCGGAGCCTGGGATTATGATGCGGATCTGTCGCAATCGCTGACCCGCAAGGACCGCTCGGCGATTTATGGCGCGATGCATCTGTATCGGCTGCGATGAGCCTGATGGAGGATATATTGCGCAAGCGGGCGAGCGACCGCCACGCCGCGCTGATGGACCGGGTCTACCGCAGCCAGAGCGGCATCTATGACCTGACCCGCAAATATTATCTGCTTGGCCGCGACCAGCTGATCGAGGCGCTGGCCCCGCCGGCTGGCGGCCGGGTGCTGGAAATCGGCTGCGGCACTGCGCGCAACCTGGTGCAGGCTGCGAAAGTCTGGCCGGATGCGGAATTTTACGGCTTTGATATCAGTTCGGAAATGCTCAAAGTAGCACGCAAGAATCTGGCGCACAGCGGGATGAAGGAGCGGATCACCCTGTTCCACGGCGATGCCGAAAATCCGGCGCTGGCGATGCCGCTGGCGGTCCGCACGTTCGACCGGATATTCCTGTCCTTCTGCCTGTCGATGATCCCCGACTGGCAGGGCGCGATCCGGCAGGCGCTGACCTTGCTGGCACCGGGCGGCGAACTGCATATCGTCGATTTCGGCCAGTCCGAGCAACTGCCCGCGCCGTTTCGGTCTCTATTGCAGCAATGGCTGGCGCTGTTCCATGTGACACCGCGCAAGCATCTCGGTGCATTTCTGGCCGAGCTGGACAGCGAGATTGGCACCCGCAGCGAATTTGTCCGGCAGTATCGCGGCTATAGCTGGCGCTTTGTGGTCAGGCTGCCCGCAAAGAAACAAGCGGCGCGGCCCAAAGCGTAGTGCGCTTCACTCCGCCAGTTTCTTCAAGATCCAGTACCAGTGGTCCAGGCCGCCATAGAAAGAGTCGACCGGCAAACGCTCGTTGAGGCCGTGGGCGAACATATCCGAGGCCTTGAGCGCGGCACCGGACAGCGCCACCGTGTCATAGCCAAGGGTGCGGTAATGCATGCCGTCGGTGCCGCCGGATTCCATATAGGGCAGGATCGTCATGCCGGGATATCTCTTGTCGAGACTGAAACGCAGCGCCGCCTTTACATCGTCACGCAGCTTGGATTCGGGGCTTTCGGTAACATCGGTAATCAGCTTGAACGCGACATTGTCATTGCCGATGACCTCTTTCAGCTTCGCCTCGGTCGCCGCTGCGCCCTCACCCGGAAAAATCCGGCAGTTGACGGTGGCGGTAGCCGATTGCGGCAGCGCATTTTCGGCATGGCCCGCTTCCAGCATCGTCGCGACACAGGTGGTACCGAGCGTGCCGACGGTTTCGGGATTGGCCTGCAGCGTGGCAATGGCGGATTCATCCGACGGGTCCGCTGCGAACTTCAGCATCGCCTGCCCCAGCTCGCCAGGCGTCAGCTTGCCGGCGGTGGCAAAATAGCTTTTCGTCAGATCGGTTGCCCGCACCGGGAATTGATAGGCGGCGATCTTGCCCAGGGCAGCCGCCAGTTCGTAAATGGCATTGTCCGAACGGGGGCGCGAGCTATGGCCGCCGGGATTGGTTACGGTCAGTTCATAGGTGGCAAAAGTTTTTTCCGCCGACTGGACGCGAAACGCGACCGGCGTGCCGTCCTCGGCCAGCGCGATACCGCCGGCATCGCTGTTCAGGATGAACTCGGGATCAATATTGTCCGCAACATATTTGGCCTGCGCCCGCGTCGAGATCATGCCGGTTTCCTCGTCGCCCGAAAAGACCAGCACCAGGTCGCGCGAAGGCTGCCATCCCTC
>PFJE01000114.1 GCA_002783865.1 Sphingomonadales bacterium CG_4_10_14_3_um_filter_58_15 | reverse complement strand
ATATTTGGAAAAATCAAAAACGCAATTTTTGGCAGCGAAGCCAAAGCAGAGGAACCCGAAGTCGCGGTAACACCCGTTACTGCGGCACCAGCCCATCGCGCAGCGATCAGCGAAGTCGACGTGGCTGCGCGGCTCGACAATATTCCGGGATCAGACAAGCTCAACTGGCGCACATCCATTGTCGACCTGATGAAGCTGGTCCAGATCGATGCCAGCTATGAAAACCGCAAAGAGCTTGCTCAGGAACTGGGCAATGCCGACTATAGCGGTTCGGCCGAAGACAATATCCTCCTGCACAGGCAGGTGATGAACAAGATCGCTGCAGCCGGCGGCATCATTCCGGCAGAACTGAAAGACTGATTATCTGGACGCCAGGTCCGTATGAAATTAGGCGGGGGTTATGAGCGATCATAGCCCCCTTCTTTTTGCTGAAGCCCCGAAAGGATGTCGCCGATGTTCCAGACTGGTTGGCCTGCGCAAATCGTTGCGCAAGGATCACCCGGACTGGTGGAACGCCCCCGTTCCTGCGTTCGGAGATCCCGATGCGCGACTGGCCATTGTTGGTCTCGCCCCGGGAAAAGAAGGCGCCAATCGGACAGGCCGACCGTTTACCGGAGACGCCTCGGGTGAAATGCTGTTCGCCACTCTGGGCAAGTTCGGATTCATCGACGGCGAATTTGCCAATGATCCAGCTGATGGCATCACCCTCAACGGAGCCATCATTCTCAACGCGGTCAAATGCCTGCCACCGGAGAACAAACCGACCGCTGCGGAGATCAACAACTGCCGCCCTTATCTCGCCCAGGCGCTGGACGGCATGCCCCATCTGCAAATCATTCTGGCGCTCGGCAAGATCGCCCATGACAGCCTCATCCGGCTGTCCGGCGGCCGCCTAGCCGATCACAAATTCGCCCATGGCGCACGACACAATCTGCCGGGTGGCCGCACCCTGATCGACAGCTATCATTGCAGCCGCTATAATGTGAATACAGGACGACTGACGCTGGCGATGTTTGAGGAAGTTTTTCACAAACTCATGGCTGACTAGGGATGTTCGATAGCCCTGCCACGGCCATCGTCACCCGGGCAGTCCTCAAAAATTCGCACCCCGTTCCAATTTCAATCGATCGTGAAAAATCGACCATCCGAAAACATGCCTCTCCATCCGGACAAGCTGTTCGGTCCCGGCATCACCCATAAATGCCCGGCCGCCAGTTCCGCGTCACCAGCACCTTGTCGCCCTTGCGCACGTTGGCAAACAGCTTGCGGGCAAATTCCAGTGGCACACCGATGCAACCATGGGTTGCCGACACGCTGTCGACCTCCGAGCCGTGGATCGCGACGCCTTGCCACGTCAGCCGCAAATTATAGGGCATGGGCGCATTGTTATAGGTGCTGCTGCGATGATCCGCGTCTTTTTCCAGGATCGGGAAAATGCCGGTAGGCGTGTCATATTCTTCCCAACCGCGAGTGATTCTGGTGCGGGCAATTTCTATCCCGGAGCGATAGACATAGAGTTGTTCCGCCGCCAGATCGACGACGATCTGCGCGGGCCCGCGTGCCCCATTGGCCCGCGCAAAGCTCTCATCCCAAAATTGTTCGCCAAAATCGAGCGGTCGGTCCAGTTCGACATAGTGATCAACGGGAAATTGTGAACCGGGTCGCGCCGGAGCGGCTGCGCGCGGTGCAGTCGCGACGATGCCCGATTCATATTCGACAATGAAATCGGTCTGTCCGATCGACGGCGCAGAGATAGACGCCATGCCCGCCGCGCTAACGGCAGCAAGATTATGGTGCCATGCTCGCACGCGCATCCCTATACATCCTCGACCAAGCGCCCATAAAGCTCCGGCCGCCGATCCCGGAAAAATCCCATGCCCGCCCGGTGCTGCCGCGCTTCTTCCAGATCGAACGACGTTACCAGTACGCCGGTTTCGTCCGAACCATATTCTGCGATCAGATCGCCCCATTGATTGGTGATGAAACTATGCCCGTAAAAGGCCTGCTCGTCTTCCATGCCAATCCGGTTGCTCGCCACCACCGGCATGCAGTTGCTCACCGCATGGCCCTGCATCGCCCGCCGCCACATCCGGCTGGTATCGAGATCGGCATCATAGGGTTCCGAGCCGATGGCAGTAGGATAGAACAGAACTTCCGCGCCCATCAGCGCCATCGCCCGGGCCGTTTCCGGATACCATTGGTCCCAGCATATGCCGACGCCGATCCGGGTCCCAAACACGTCCCACACCTTGAATCCCGTATTGCCCGGCCGGAAATAATATTTTTCCTCATAGCCGGGACCATCGGGAATATGGCTTTTGCGGTACACACCCATGATCTCGCCATCGGAATCGATCATCGCCAGGCTATTGTAATGATGCGGCCCGTCGCGTTCGAAAAAGCTCGCCGGAATCGCGACGCCATATTGCTTGGCGAGCTTCTGCATCGCTAGCACCGGATTGCTCTCGGCCAGCGGCTGAGCCAGCGCAAAAAGCTCCTCATCCTCTGTCTTGCAGAAATAGGGGCTGGCAAACAGCTCTGGTGGCAGGATGATCTGGGCACCCTGCTCTGCCGCTTCGGCGACAAGGCCGCTGACGGCAACGATATTTTCCCGTTCGTCACCGCCCAGGGGCAGCTGCAGGGCCGCTACGCATAAATTGGTCATAGCAGCCCTGATAGCGGTTTAGGGACGCTTCTTAAACAATAATGTCATCCGGTCGGATTCGCCGATCGCTTCATATTTGGCTTTGTCGGTGTCGCCTGACCCGAGCACCGGCGGCAAGGTCCAGACGCCGCCCGGATAGTCGGCCATATCTTTCGGATTGGCGTTGATTTCCGATTTTTTGACCAGCTCGAAGCCGTTCAGTTCAAAAAGCGCCACCACCGACGCCTGTTTCAGATACCCTTTGCTGCCGTTGGACATGGCATAGGATGCGTCAGGCTTTGCCCGATGCTGGACAACGCCGACCATGCCGTCGTCGGCCAGCATGTCCCGCAAGGCACGCAGTTCGGAATCCGCGCTATTGCCATTCAGCATCCCGTGCAGCGACCGGAAAATCAGAATCCGGTCAACCTTGCCCTTCATGTCATCCGGCAACTCATCGCTCTCGAATGCCATTATCTTTTTTGCATCAACGCCAGTCCATTTCGCCGCGGTCATCGGGAAGTTTTCCGGCCAGCTTTTGGTCCGCGCTTCGCGGGCACGATCTGAAAAACTGGAAGCCGAGCTGTCTGCATTGATCGCAACATATTGCCCATTATCGGCAAGATAGGGGACCAATATACGCGTATACCAGCCGCCACCTGGTCCGTATTCGACAACCGTTTGCCCAGGTTTGACGCCGAAGAAATTGAGCGTCTGCGCAGGATGGCGATAGCCATCGCGAGCCTTGTCGTCCGCGCGGGTTTCTGCATTCAGAACCGTCTGCATGCTTGCGTCGGTCATTGCCACGCCATCTTTTTCATGATGGTTGGCCGCCGCAGGAACAGCTCCTCCCAGCATCGCCAGCGCCGCACTCGCCATCAGCAGTTTCTTCATGATATTCTTCCTCTCAAATTTTTGGGACCGTTTTTTCTGCCAACAGTCCTACCCGAGGTCTGAAAAGGCACAATATGTATTATCGGGCATTTTCCATAGACAGTGTAGATAGCTGCCCGAGTTTGGGCCCGAGACAAAGTTCATCAATATATTGATAAACTAAGGAACCAGCGGGATCTGTTGCGAGATGCAGTGAAAACTGCCGCCGCCGCGCAGCAGCGCCTCGCTGGATAGCCCGATCACCTTGCGGTCGGGGAACAGGGCAGCGATCTGATGAACGGCGTTGGCGTCGTTCGCCGCTCCATATTGCGGAACCGCTACGATAGTGTTGCCTATGTAAAAATTCATATAGCTGGCAGGTGCCACTTCGCCATCAATCTTGTACAAACCTGGCGATGGCAGCCGGGTGACCTGCAATCCCGCCGATTGGGCTCGCTTTGCCGCATCGTCAAAAATCGCCGCATTGGGATCGTCCACAGCTTCGGCCTTTGGAATGACAGCTATACCGGGCGCGACAAAGCGGGCAAGATTGTCGACATGGCCATCGGTATGATCGGCCATCAAGCCATCGCCGAGCCAGCAAATATTGTCCGTCGCCAAGGCTGCATGCAGTTTTGCTGCTGCTTGCTCCTTGGAAAGTCCATGGTTGCGATTGGCATTGAGCACGCACTGCGCGGTGGTGATCAGACGGCCCGTACCGTCACCGTCAATCGCCCCGCCCTCCAATATCCAATCCTGTTGGCTGACCGGCAGGTCAAAACGCTTCGCGAGCCGCTCACCGATATCCTGATCGCCAGCCATGGCATATTTGTCGCCCCAGCCATTAAAGCCGAAATTCTGGCCGACAAGACCCTCGGGGCCGGTCACGACAATTGGTGCAGAATCGCGCAGCCAGATATCGCCGAACGGTTCGACAATAATATCCACACCGGCTTCGACCAGCGTGCGCGCCATATCAGCATCAGCAGTCGTCCTGCAGACCAGAATGACGGATTCCCCTGCCCCTTGATCCGCTACAGCATTGGCAAATGCCGCAACTTCGTGCTGCGCTTCAACCAGTCCGACCGGCCATTCCGCCGGATCACCGGGAAAGCCGATCCAGACCGCCTGATGCGGTTCCCATTCTGCTGGCCATCTCATCCCGGCGTCTTTTCGGAATCGACTAGCCGCCCGCGCGGCTCTTGTCCCGCGTGGCCCGGAATTCGTCGCCTTCGTTCCAGTTGGGCCATTCTTCGGTCATCGCGAGCATCCGGCCAACGGTATAATAGACCTTCAGATCAGCCATCACGCCGGTCCAGTCCCAGTCGGGATTATATTCATCCTTCGGGCCATGGTAGCGGTTGTCGGTATAATCCTTGGCTACCGCTTCACCTGCTTCCCGGCCGCCATCGATCAGGTCTTCACCACCTTCGAAATAGATCATCGGCACGCCAAGCTTGGCAAAGCTGAAATGATCGGAACGATAATAATAGCCCTTCTCGGGAGTTGGCTCGGCTTCGGCCACGCGGCCCTCGCCTTTCAGCGCCGCCTCCAGATAGGCATCAAGCTCTGACTTGCCTTTGCCCACCACGATAACATTTTTGGCCGGTCCGGCCATGCCAAAGGCATCCATGTTCACACCGCCAACCGTCTGGCTGAGCGGATAGATAGGATTTTCTGCATAATATTTAGAGCCAAGCAATCCGGACTCTTCGGCTGTGACGGCCAGAAAAATGACGCTGCGGTCCGGCGCACCGGCTTTCGCATATGCTTCTGCCAGCGCTACCAGCGCGGCTGTACCCGTAGCATTGTCGACCGCGCCATTGCAGATATCATCGCCATCGGACGCAGGCTTGCAGCGTCCCAGATGGTCCCAGTGAGCAGTATAGATGACATATTCGTCCGGGCGCGTCTTGCCTTTCAAAATACCGACGACATTCTTGCTGTCGGTTTTGTTGATATCGTTTTCCAGCGAAGCCGAGGCTTCCAGTTTCAGATCGATTGCCTTGAAACCCTTTTTCTTCGCCGCCGCCATTTGCGCGGTCAAATCCTGCCCCGCCGCTGCAAAAATCTTGGCCGCCGCGTCTTTCTGGATCCAACCGTTCAATTTGGTCTGGTCCGCGCCGCCATTGGCTGACTGGGCATAAAATTGTTCGCCGGTCCAGCTTGATTCGACCACATTCCAGCCATAGGCAGCCGGGGCGGTATCGTGGATGATCAAAGCCGCTGCAGCACCCTGTCGCGCCGCTTCTTCATATTTATAGGTCCAGCGCCCGTAATAGGTCATCGCCCGGCCACCAAATTCGCCTTCCAGACTTTCGGTGCCGAAATCGGGATCATTCACCAATATCACCACCGTCTTGCCTTTGACGTCGACACCGGCATAGTCGTTCCAACCCCGTTCCGGCGCGTTGATGCCATAACCGACAAATACCATATCGCTGTCCGCAACTTCGATTTTCGGTTGCTCCTGATAGCTGGCGACGACATAATCGCTGCCATATTGAAAAGACAAATCGCTCTTGCCGCCGCTGATCTTCAGCGGTGAGGTGTTTTTGGCGGTGATCCCGACCAGCGGCACATCCTGAAACCAGCCCCCGTTATTACCCGGCTCCAGACCGGCTGCAGCAAATTTTTCGGAGATTAGTTTGGTTGCCTTGGCCTCGCCCGCCGTCCCCGGTGCACGGCCTTCGTAGGCGTCAGAGGACAGCTCTTCGGTGATCGATTTCATGGTTTCAACCGACAGTTCCGGTGCCGCGATTTCTGGGAGCGCGGTTGCCGTGTCACCTTCTTCAATCTTCGTGCAGCCAGCCAATACCAGCGATGGCGCAAGAAGCACCCAAAGCGACCGTCTCAACATAAAGCTATCCTTCTGAATTTCTGAGTTTCGAAAAACGTTGCCTGCTCAATGGCAGACGATTTTCGGCAAGGCAAGAAGCGTCGCGATTCAAATAGCGGGGTTGCCAAACGATCGCGATTTGACGATGAACTACTAGTATTTATTTCAGGTGGGAGTTTTTGTGTTGCGTCATAGTGTAGTTTTAGGGTCGCTTGCCATGGCAACGGCCATCACCATCCCGCAAGTGTCTGCCAATGAACAGGCAAAAATTTTCGGAGCCATGCCGGCCGTGCACCAAATGAGCTTGTCCCCGGACGGAAACAAAATCGCCTTTATCTCCCCGGGTCCTGCAACACAGACCGATCTTTATTCGATTGATTTGACCAAAGGCAACACGCCCGTCCGTGTCACCACTTCCTCTGGCGATCCGGAAAATCTTTCTTGGTGCGGCTGGGTTTCGAGCGTCCGATTGGCATGCAATACCGCTGGTACGACCGAATATGCAGGCCAATTATACAGTTTCTCCAATGTTTTTGCTGTTAATACGGATGGCAGCGAACCGAGATTATTGACCAAAAAACAAGGTCAAAACGCACTCGGTTACAATTTGGGCGGTGGCAATATTATCGACTGGCTTCCCGATGATGATGGCTCGATCATGATGTCACGCTATCATCTTTCGGAAGAAAATATCGGTACGCGAATTGCAAAAACCAAGAATGGATTGGCCGCAGAAATTATCGATACGATGAATGGCCGGACAAAATATGTCGAACGCCCATCAGAGGAGGCTGTCGAATATATTACGGACGGTATCGGCCATGTTCGGGTCAAGGGAATGCGTACCAAATTGGGTGCTACCGAATTGGATAGCGGCGCGATCAAATATTTCTATGAACTGGATGGAAAATGGCTGCCGCTGGGGGAGTTGGACTATTTGAACCGAACCGGCTTCAATCCCTATGCGGTCGATCCTGGCACCAATCGCGCCTTTGGGTTTCAGCCGGTCGATGGCCGCAAGGCGCTCGTCGCAATCGCTTTGGATGGCAGCGGCGCCAGCGAAGTGATCGTCAAGCATGACAGGGTCGATGTCGACGGTCTGATCCGGATCGGCCGGAAAAACCGGGTTGTCGGAGCCAGCTATGCGCTGGAGAAACGGATCGGGGTTTATTTCGATAGCGAGCTATCCGGTTTGGCCAGCGCCCTCGGTAAGGCGCTGGGAGAAGATTATACCGTTGAGTTTTCGGACGCTGATCTGAATGAGACAAAACTGTTGATCTGGGGCGGATCGGATGTCGATCCGGGCCAATATTTTCTTTTTGACAAAACGACAAAGCAGCTACGGCCGTTGCTGGGTGTCCGGCCTGCTCTGGAAACTACCAAATTGGGTCGCGTGAAGCCGGTTACCTATCCTGCGGTAGACGGAACCAAGATACCCGGCTATCTGACGCTCCCACCCGGATCGTCCGGCAAGAACCTGCCGGCCATCGTAATGCCGCATGGGGGGCCGGACAGTCGAGACGAATGGGGCTTTGACTGGCTGGCGCAATTTTATGTCAGCCAGGGCTTTGCCGTATTGCAACCAAACTATCGCGGCTCAGATGGCTATGGCGATGAATGGTACGAGAAAAACGGTTTTCAATCATGGCGTACGGCCATCGGTGATGTGATAGACGCTGGCAAATGGTTGGTCGCACAAGGAATTGCAAAACCGTCTGCCCTCTCGATTGTCGGCTGGTCATATGGGGGGTACGCCGCTTTGCAATCAGCGGTGGTTGAGCCCAATTTGTTCAAGGCTGTCGTGGCTATTGCGCCGGTAACCGACCTCAGCACCTTTAAAAACAACGCCAAAGGCTATTACGACGCCGCCGTGGTTCGCGACTACGTTGGCAACGGACCGCATATCAGCGAAGGGTCTCCAGCACAAAATGCATCACAAATTACCGCACCGGTGATGCTATTCCACGGAGATTTCGACCGCCACGTCGAGATTCAGCATTCAAAAATCATGGAAGACAAATTGAAAGATGCCGGAAAATCGGTGACATTCGTCGAATATAAGGGATTGACCCACGGATTGCGAAATTCGGCAGCCCGGATCGACATGCTTTCCAAATCGGCCGCTTTTCTGCCAAAGTGATCTGCCGGCAGCGGGAATAAAAAAGGGCGGCTCCAACGGGCCGCCCTTTTTTTATGAATATCGTTGAACCGATTAGCGCGAATAGAATTCGACGACCAGATTGGGTTCCATGGTCACCGGATATGGTACTTCGTCCAGCGTCGGAATGCGGACATAGGTCACCTTGTCCGTACCATCAGGCGTTACATATTCCGGAATATCCCGCTCAGGCAGGCTCTGTGCTTCAATAACCAGCAGCATTTCCTGCGCCTTGGCGCTCAGCGAAATCACGTCGCCTGGTACAACCTTGCGCGATGCAACATTACATTTGACGCCATTGACCCGGACATGACCGTGGCTGACGAGCTGACGGGCGGAAAAGATGGTCGGTGTAAATTTGGCGCGATAGACAACCATGTCGAGGCGCTGCTCAAGCAGGCCGATCAGATTCTGGCTGGTATCGCCTTTCATCGCGGCGGCTTCTTTATAAGCGCGGCGGAACTGCTTTTCCGTCACATCGCCATAATAGCCCTTGAGCTTCTGCTTGGCGCGCAGCTGAATGCCGAAGTCGGAGAGCTTGCCCTTGCGGCGCTGACCGTGCTGGCCTGGGCCATAATCGCGACGATTGACGGGAGATTTGGGACGGCCCCAGATATTCTCGCCCATACGGCGATCGAGCTTATATTTGGAACTGGTACGTTTGGTCATATCAATGACTCCTGATTTGCTGTTTATACTCTTCCCGGAGCGCACCACCGAAAGATTGTTTCGATGCGGCCACCGCTTCACCGGGGTGCGGGACCAATTGCAAGTGCGCGCCTATGACGAGCAAAGCCGCCATTGTCAACCGTCTTGGCCCGCGAAAATCACGCATAAATCAGCAACAGGCCTCGACTCTCCATCCGCCTCAGATTAATGCCCGATCATGACCCAATCCACATCATTGCCGCCCATGGAAACCATGACCGATGTCCGCCAGCAAGTGGACCGCATCGATGCCGAACTCATCACCCTGATGGCGCAGCGCTTTGCCTGCATGGATGCCGCCGCGCGGATCAAGCAAGATCGCAACGTCGTCCGCGATGAAGTCCGCAAAGCCGCGGTCCTCGAAAACATCAAGCAACTGGCCGCAGCAGCGCGCATTCCTGTGCCGACTATGGCCGCAATCTGGGAAATGCTGGTCGAAACATCGATCGGGTACGAACTGGAAAAATGGGATCAGCTGCGCAAATAGCTGCTTCGCCAGCTATTTTTCAGCCTTATCCTTGCGCGGCGGTCGTTCCAGCGAAGATATAACCCCGCGCCACGTCTTGACCTCTTCATTGGTCCAAGCCGGCTTGGTCAGCATATTCCGCAGTGTGACCTTCGTCGCCACTGCCCGTTCTGCCGGATAGAAATAGCCGTTCTTATCCAGCGCCCGCTCGAGATGCTCGTAGAACATGTCGAGTTCTCTCTGCGGAGCCGGTTCAGCCAGTTTCTTTTCCAGCGTCGGCTGGACATTACCGTCGCTATCCATCTTCGATATTTCATAAGCGACCAGAATCACCGCCTGCGCCAGATTGAGCGATCCAAACTCGGGGTTGATCGGTACTGTAATGATCTTGCGCGCCAGCTCGACATCGACAACTTCCAGACCAGCCCGCTCCGGACCGAACAGGATCGCGCATTTGCCGCTGGCTTGCGCGATGTCTTCCGCAGCTTCCCATGGCGTCAGAACCGTCTTGGTCATCCCCCGTTTGCGGACCGTGGTGGCGTAAACATGCGCGCAATCGGCAACGGCCTCTGTGGTCGTTTCAAAGATTTGCGCCTGCTCCAGAACCTGATCGGCCCCCGACGCCGACGGCCCGGCAGCCGGATTGGGCCAGCCATCGCGCGGCTTGACGATACGCATTTCGGTCAGCCCGAAATTGAGCATCGCCCGTGCTGCCTTGCCAATATTTTCACCGAGTTGCGGATTTACCAATATGATGGCGGGCTGGTTGTTCACGCCCCGCCGACATCTTTCAGTGTGCCTGCAAATTCCTTGAAATCCTTGGCTTCGGTGAAATCCTTGTAGACCGACGCGAAGCGGATATAGGCGACACTATCGAGGGCTTTCAGGCCATTCATGACCATCTCACCGATTTTCTTGGAGGGAATTTCGGTTTCGCCGCTGGTTTCCAGCTGGCGCTGGATGCCGGAGACCAGCTGATCCATCTGCTCCTGTTTCAGCCCGCGCTTGCGGCAAGCGAGGGATACCGACAGATCGATTTTCGACCGGTCAAAGGGCTCCTTGCGGTCTTCACTCTTGACCACCGTTATCTCGCGCAATTGTACGCGCTCAAAGGTGGTGAAGCGAGCGCCACAGCTTTCGCACTGACGCCGACGTCTGATCGTCGTGTTGTCCTCGGTCGGACGGCTGTCTTTAACCTGACTGTCGTCATGAGCACAAAAAGGGCAACGCATGATGGAGCTTTCTGTTTACGCCGGATAAATCGGGAAGCGGTCGCACAAAGCTTGGACTCGCTCGCGAACGTCGGCTTCGACCGAAGCATCACCGCCCTCGCCCTTGTCTTTCAGCCCGTCCAGCACATCGGCAACCATCTCGCCAATCAACCGGAATTCTGCCGGACCAAAGCCGCGCGTGGTGCCAGCCGGCGAGCCAACGCGGATACCGCTGGTCTTCATCGGTGGCTGGGGATCGTTGGGGATGCTGTTCTTGTTGCAGGTGATGCCCGCGCGTTCGAGCGCTTCATCGGCGTCGCGGCCGGTGATACCGAGCGGAGACAGATCGATGAGAGCGAGATGGGTGTCGGTGCCACCGGCTACGACATCGGCACCGCGTTCCTTGAGCGTTGCAGCAAGGATCTTGGCATTTTCGATGACAGCCGCAGAATAGCTTTTGCATTCCGGACGCAGCGCTTCGCCAAAGGCAACGGCCTTGGCCGCGATGACGTGCATCAGCGGGCCACCCTGCAAACCGGGAAATACCGCCGAGTTGATTTTCTTGGCAATGGCTTCATCGTTGGTCAGGATCATGCCGCCGCGCGGACCGCGCAGAGTCTTGTGGGTCGTGGTCGTGACAACATGCGCATGATCCAGCGGGCTCGGATGCAGTCCCGCGGCAACCAGACCGGCAAAATGCGCCATATCGACCATGAAGATCGCGCCAACCATATCGGCAATCGCCCGAAACTTGGCGAAATCAATCTGGCGCGGATAGGCAGACCCACCGGCAATGATGAGTTTCGGCTGATGCTCCTTCGCCAGAGCTTCGACTTCGGCATAATTGATCAGATGGTCATCATCATTGACGCCATATTGGATGGCGTTGAACCATTTGCCCGATTGGGCTGGTTTCGCACCATGGGTCAGGTGACCACCGGCATCAAGCGACATGCCGAGGATCGTATCGCCGGGCTTGACCAGTGCCAGCATCACCGCGCCATTGGCCTGCGCGCCCGAATGCGGCTGCACATTGGCAAAGCCGCAGCTGAACAGCTGCTTGGCGCGTTCGATCGCCAGTGTCTCGACATCATCCGACGGCGCGCAGCCCTGATAATAGCGACGTCCCGGATAACCTTCGGCATATTTGTTGGTGAAAACCGAGCCTTGCGCCTGCAGCACGGCCTTCGACACGATATTTTCCGACGCAATCAGCTCGATCTGGTTTTGCTGGCGGGACAATTCCGCGTTGATCGCTCCGGCTACCGCCGGATCGCTCTCGTCGACCGAAAAGTCGAAAAACCCGGTCTGCCGGATATCCTGCATATCTGCGACGTTGCTCATGTGCTAACTCCTTCGAATGATGGTGCGGACAATTTATCGACCCGCCGCTGATGCCGGTCGCCGCCAAATTCTGTTTTCAGAAAGACATCCAGACAGTCTTTCGCAATTTCGATCCCGACCAGCCGCGCGCCCATGGCAATGACATTGGCATCATTATGTTCCCTCGACAATTTTGCCGAAAGACCTTCGGAAACCAGCGCGCAACGACAGGCCGGATTCCGATTGACCGCCATCGAAATCCCGATACCCGATCCGCAAAGCGCAACCCCGCGCTCGACCCGACCAGATGCTACTGCCTCGGCCAACTTGTAGCCGTAATCGGGATAGTCGACGCTGTCGGCTGTCATCGGACCCAGATCAGTGACGTCGTGGCCGGCGTCATTCATCCATTGGACCAGCGCGGCCTTCATCTCAAGGGCGGCATGATCAGAAGCTATGGCAATGCGCATTGGTGTATCCTGTGGCTAGAATCGATGCCTATCTAGTGGAGCAAACCGTGATAGGCTACCAAATATTTGACGCGCCACGTCATGCGAAGCGTGACGAAGCAGCCTGTCCCAGCGCAGGGTGGGATCAACCCCGGCGAAGGCCGGGGTCGCTATCGGGTTGAACAATGTTCCAATGCGAAAAGACGATAGCAGCGCTCGAATTTGATGGCATCCTTCACCATCAGATTTCCATCTGACTCCCCAGTTCCACCACCCGATTGGTCGGCAGCTTGAAAAATTCCATCGCGGTCGCCGCATTGCGCAGCAGCCAGGCAAAGAGTTTTTCCCGCCAGATCATCATTTCCGGCTTTTTCGAGGGCAGCAAAGTCTGACGCGACAGGAAGAAGCTGGTGGTCATCATGTCGAATTCCATGCCGCATCCTTTGACCCTTTTCAGCGCCTCCGGCACGTCGGTCTCCTGCATGAAGCCGAAATGCAGAATCAGCCGGTAGAAACCGTTACCCAGATCCTTCACTTCGCACCGTTTTTCCGGATCCACCGTGGGAACGTCCTTGATGTTGACGGTCAGGATGACAACCCGCTCGTGGATGACCTTGTTATGCTTGATATTGTGCAGCAGCGCCGACGGAACACCGGCGGAAGAAGAGGCCATGAAGATCGCCGTTCCCGGAACCCTCGTCGCGCTATTGGCGGCAGACTTCGTAAAAACTTCGATCGGCATGGCCGATTCAGCCATATTTTTGCGCATGATTTGGCGACCCTTGGCCCAGGTCGTCAGGATGACGAACGCGACGCCGCCAACCGCCAGCGGGAACCAGCCGCCATCGGGAACCTTGGTCAGGTTCGCGGCAAAATAGGCACCATCCACGATGAAGAAAATCGCCAGCAGCGGAATCGTAAACCAGAGCTTCCACTTCCACAGTACGACCATCACGATGGCCAGCAGACAGGTATCGATAAACATCGCGCCAGTGACCGCAATGCCATAGGCGGACGCCAGATTGCTGGAACTCTGGAAGGTCAGAACCAGCAGGATGACCGCGATCATGATCGCCCAGTTGACGAACGGAATATAGATTTGGCCGGCTTCCGATGCGCTGGTGTGCTTGATCGTCAGGCGCGGAATGAAGCCAAGCTGGATCGCCTGATGGGTAACCGAGAAGGAGCCCGAGATCACGGCCTGACTGGCAATGAAGGTCGCCATCGTCGCCAGGATGACCAGCGGCAGGCGCAGCACTTCCGGCGCCATTATGAAGAACGGACTCTGGATTGCTTCTGCTGCACCCGCTGCGTCGAGGGAAAGGATCATCGCGCCCTGCCCGAAATAGTTGCACAGCAAGGCCGGCATAACAAAGCCGTACCAGGCAACGCGCATCGGCTTTTTGCCGAAATGCCCCATATCGGCAAACAGGGCTTCTGAGCCCGTCACAGCCAAAACCACCGAACCGAGCGCCAGAAACGCCTTGACCCCGTCGGTTATGAAAAACTGGACAGCATACCAGGGATTGAAAGCGAAAAGAATGGAAGGATGCTCGATAATCTGAATGATACCAAGCGTCGCGATGACCGCAAAATACACAAACATCACGGGCGCAAATAACGCGCCGATTTTCGCTGTGCCGCGCGATTGCAGCAGGAAAAGGAATATCAGCAGGGTAAGCGCGATCGGAATGACCAGATGTCCCAATCCGGGCTGAACAACCGCCAACCCTTCAACCGCTGACAAAACCGAAATAGCCGGCGTGATCATGCTGTCACCGTAGAAAAGTGCGGTTGCGAATACGCCAAGCAATATTGCCAGCCAGCCATATTTCGATTTTCGCATCACGCCAGAGATCAGGGCGACAAGTGCTAGGCTACCGCCCTGCCCCTTGTTATCAGCCCGCATCGTGATCGTGACATACTGAATTGTCACCACCAGAGTCATCGACCAGAAAATCAGGCTGACAACGCCAAGCACATGGATCCGGTCCAGTTCCAGCGGATGCGCGCCAATAAAGGTCTCACGAAACGCATAAAGCGGACTCGTGCCGATGTCGCCGAACACAATGCCAATCGCGCCCGCAGCCAGCTTTGCAATCGCTGTATTGCGCTGGGGCGAACCGTGGGTTTGCACCGTGCTATCTTGCGCCTCTGCGCTTTCGGTTGGTTCTGCAGACATTGGTTGGCCGTTCAGGCGTACCCCGATCAATTTCAACAAAGTTGGCAGTTTACTGACATAAGTTTCAGCAAGCGCGTGCGCTTAGCACCGGCTTTTGAAAGGCGCAACAAACCCACCGGTTGGGAATATCAACTCATTCAAAATGCAGGGTTTTTACTGCCCCGCAGGGGAATCCATCGCCAATGGCAGTGCTGGCTGTATCTTTTCCATGGTTGCCAGCCGCGATTCGAGATCGGCCCGCCACGGCGCGTCTTCGCTGCTTCGTGCCAACAATTCGGTCCAGATTGCGCGTGCCTGATCGATCTTGCCCGACTGCGCATAGGCCAGTCCAAGGAAGAATGGCGGCCCCGGATGTTCGGGTGACAGATCGGCAGCTTTCTGAAAGGCGAATTGCGCGGCGGGGGTCACCATACCGTCGGCATGAACGACCAGCGCATTGCCCAGACCGACCCAGAGATCGGGATCATCCGGATGCTCCCTGACGCCATTGCGCAGATAATTGGCCGCAGCCCCATGTTTTCCGGCCCGATTGAGGGAGTCTGAAAAAACCAGCCATTCCCGGGCAGTGCCGAAACGCTCGCCCATTTCATTGCGTGCATCAATCGTATCTTCGTCAAAACTGTTGGGTTTTTCCGTCGGCACGATAGAAACCCCGGCCATGCCCGGATGCCCTTGCCAGGCATAGCCAGCAACACCGATCAACAAGGCGGCTGCCGTGATCTCATAGGTGGCGCGCGACAACTTCCCCAACTTAATCAGGGCAGCGGCACAAACCAGCACGAACAGCAAAACTATGATCCAGCCCATCACTCATCACCCTTGGATTTGCGGAAACGCCCGCGCGCCAGCCACAAGGCCGCGAGCAACAATATGATCGGCGCGATCCATAGCGGCCAGGTCACGGCGGAAGCAATCGGCGGATCATAGGATACCCAATTGCCATAGCGTTCAATCAGCCAGCTTCTGACCGCTTCCGGCGTTTCGCCAGCGGCAATTCTTTCCCGCACCTGACTGCGCATGTCCCCCGCCATCGGCGCGTTGCTGTCGGCAATCGACTGGCTCTGGCATTTCAGACAGCGCAATTCTTCCATCAGGTCGCGCGCGGCGGCTTCCTGCCGTGGATCGTCCAGCTGCCGGTCGGCATAGGGGGCTGGCGGCAGGCCCGTCTGCGCGACGACGGGCACGGCAAGACACAGCAGAAGAAGTGACAGGAAACGCTTCATCCCGCTTCCTTCAAAATTTCGATCAGCTTGGCGATATCCTCTTGGCGGATATCGCCGATATGCTGATGAACGATGATGCCATTGCCATCGATGACAAATGTTTCCGGTACACCGGAAGATCCCAGCTCCAGCTGAACCTTGCTGGTCGTGTCTGTCCCGATGCGGCTATAGGGATTGCCCCAGCGATTGAGGAAAATGGCGATATCTTCGGGTGTGTCGCGACTGGCGATCGCATTGATCTCAACGCCGGCCTTCTGCAGCGCCAGCAATTGCGGCGCTTCGGCGATACAAGGCACGCACCAGCTGGCGAAAATATTGAGCAAGGTGGGCTTGCCTTTGGCGAGATCGGCGCTGCTCAAGGCCGGCCGCTGTTCAATCGCTGCGGGCAAGGCAAATGTCGGCATTGGCTTGCCGACCATCTTGCTCTCGATAATATTATCCTTCGGCATCATCAGTCCGATAGCCACCGCACCGAAAAATAGGCTGAATAGGGCCAATGGTAACCACAACAACCAGCGGTTCATAGCATTGCCTCGGCATATTCCCGTTGCTTGCGCTGCTTATAGCCTCGCCGCAACCGGCCGATCATTGCCAACAATCCGCCCAGCGCGACCAATATCCCGCCATACCAGATCAAGGGCACAAATGGCTTCCACCAGACCCGTACCTGCCAGCGTCCTTCGCTGTCACCGTCGCCAAGCACCACGTAAAGCTGGCCGTTCCAGCGAGTCAGCAGCGCCGCTTCGCTGGTCTGGGTTTGGGCCGCAGCAAACATGCGGTTTTGCGGCTTGATTTCATGCAGCGTGCCATCACCATATTGCGCCGTCATCCGTCCTTCGAGCGCGGTCCAGTTTGGGCCGGCGACGGGTTCAATGGCTTCAAATTCAAGCTTCCACTGGTTTATGACAATTTCGTCACCCGGCTTTGCCGCAACCAGATTTTCTTCGGTAAAACTGCTTTCACAAGCCATTCCAACCAGTGCCACCGCGATACCAAAATGGGCAAGGACCATACCGTAAGTATGCAGCGGGGTGCGGCGAAGATTGCGTTTCCAGAGCGGCGCGAAACTGGCGACAGCGACGCCCGCTGCCAGCGCCAGACCGAGCAGTGCGAGAACCGACATGCCTGTGGTCAATGATACGAGCGCAAACAGCGCAGCGGCCACGACCAGCACAGGTATCGAAATGCGGTTCACCAACGCCTTTGGATTATCGCGTCGCCAGCGCAGCAATGGGCCAGCCGCCATAACCGCCACGAGCATCAGCGCCAGCGGGCCGGTCGCCAGATTGAAATAGGGAGGACCAACCGAGAGCTTTTCGCCCGTCACCGCTTCCACCAGCAAAGGATAGAGCGTGCCGATAAAAACCAGCGCCAATATGACCGACAGCAACAGATTATTGGCAACCAGCGCGCCTTCCCGGCTGATCAGCTCAAACCGCGAGCCTTCCTTCACCGTACCGACCCGAAGCGCGAACAAGGCCATCGCCCCGCCAATGTAGATGGCGAGCAAGGCCAGAATGAAGCTGCCTCTTTCGGGATCGACGGCAAAAGCGTGTACACTGGTCAATATGCCGGATCGTACCAGAAAGGTTCCGATCATCGACATCGAAAAAGCGACCACCGCCAGCATCAGCGTCCAGGCGCGCAATCCGTCGCGCGTCGCTAGCACGGTCACCGAATGGAGCAAGGCGGTCGCCGCCAGCCACGGCATCAGCGAGGCATTCTCTACCGGATCCCAGAACCACCAGCCACCCCAGCCCAGCTCGTAATAAGCCCAATAGCTGCCAGCCGTGATACCGAGCGTCAGGAATATCCATGCGCCCAGCACCCACGGCCGCATCGCCTTGGCAAAAGCCGCGCCGACATCGCGGGTAATCATCGCGCCAACAGCAAAGGAGAAAGCGACCGAAAGCCCGACATAGCCGAAATAGAGCGTCGGTGGATGGAAGGCGAGACCGGGATCCTGCAAGAGAGGGTTAAGCCCCTGCCCGTCCGCCGGGATCGGAAACATGCGTTCGAACGGATTGGAAGAAATCAGCAGAAAAGCATAGAAACCAAGACTGATGAAAGCCTGTGCAGCGAGCGTCGCAACCAGAGTCGCTTTTTTCAGGGAGCGCTCGAACAAGGCGATAAACGCACCGGCCAGCCCCATGACGGTAACCCAGAGCAGCATCGACCCTTCATGATTGCCCCAGGTGCCGGCAAATTTGTAGAGCAAAGGCTTCACCGAAGCGCTGTTCATCACCACTAGCCTGACCGACATGTCGGAGCGCAGGAACAGCCAGATCAGCAGCAGAAAGGAAAGGCTGACAAACACGCCCTGCGCCACGGCTACCGGCCGGATTGCTGCAAAATAATCTTCCCGCTCCGCCCGCAGACCGATCGCACCCAATGCAAATTGCAAGAGCGCCAGCGCGGCCGCAAGCCAGAGCGCGATCAGGCCGGTTTCGGCGATCATTGAACAAGCGTCTCCGTCTTGTGCTTGCCGGCGGTCATATCAATGCTCTCCAGCTCGCGCGGAATGTAATTTTCGTCATGCTTGGCAAGCAGCGTCTCGGCGACAAACATGCCGTTGCCATCAAGCCTACCATCCGCAACCACGCCCGAACCCTCGACAAACAGGTCCGGAGTAATGCCGGTATAGGTAACAAGCTGTTGCGCGGTGCCGTCCTGCACGATGAATTGCACCGTGACCCCATCGGCAGATCGCTGGATCGAACCGTTCTCAACCATGCCTCCCAGCCGGATGGCCTGGCCCGCTTCCGGTTTCCTGTCCGCAATATCGGACGGCGTATAGAAATAGCTCGCCTGATCCTGCAGCGCATAGGCCGCCAGCAGGCCCGCTCCGATCAGTGCAACCAGCGCCAGCAGCACCAGGGTCAGTCTTTGATGCTTCGCCTTCATTTTCGCTTACTCAATTGATCTGCCTTGCTTTCCGCTTTCCGCATCGCTGCAAAGCTGTGCGCGATAACCGCCGCAGTGGAAATCAACACTATGACATAAGAAGCAAAGACGAAAGGCCAGTGGTTCATTCGGCTGCCATTCTTTTCAGTCGGGCCTCGACCTTTGTTTCCGCCAATATGCTGCGCATCCGCATCAGGACAATTGCCCCGAACAGCAAGCTGAAGCCAATGACATTTACCATCAGAGGCCATAGAAAGGCACTATCGATCGACGAGCCACTGACCGTAATGCTGGCCGGTTGGTGCAGGCTGTTCCACCACACAACCGAACGGTTAATGATCGGAATATTGATTGCACCGACGATACCGAAGATTGCTGTCACGCGGGACACGCCCCCCTTGTCGCCGCTGGCATTGGCAAGCGCTATATAGGCCAGATAGAGGAAGAACAGGACCAGCACCGAGGTAACGCGGCCATCCCATACCCACCATGCCCCCCATGTCGGCCGGGCCCAGATCGACCCTGTGATCAGCCCCAGCGCGGTAAACACGGCACCAGGCACGGCCACCGCACGAGCCGCCACGGCTGCCAGAGGATGACGCCAGACAATCTGCATGATGCTGGCTATGGCAATCGCGGTCCACCCGCCCATCGCCAGCCAGACCGTCGGTACATGAATATAGAGAATGCGAACGCTGTCGCCCATCAGCCGATCCGCCGGTGCATATAGCAAACCATAGATCGAGCCGAAGATGACCAGCACCAGACCGGCGACCAGAAACCAGAGAGTTAATGGCTTGGCCAGTGTCAAGAAACGGGTCGGGTTTGCAAAAGCGTGCATGAATTGAGCGGTGATTGCCTCGAGCTAGATCGCGTCCAGTGTCATTCCGGCAATCCGATGGCAGAAGCTTGGCCCAGCGACAAGTGTTTTTGCTATTTTCAAGCTGTCGCGAACGGTGAAATCAACGCTCAGGCCACTCTTGAACAGACGAGAAGTCATCCTGTCGCGACAACCAACCCATCACGGATTGGCTATCGTCAATTCTTTGGCGAGCTGCAGCGCAGCCGCATAATCGGATTCAAAGGAAATTCCGGACCGGTCGCCCGGCAAGCCAATGCGTGTCAGCATTTCTCTCGGCTGTGCCCGGACACCGGATAATATTATCTGGGCTCCCGATATCCTCGCCTGTTCGATAAATTCCTCGATCATCGTGACTCCACTGGCATCCAGCATAGGCACAAGCCGCATGCGGAGGATGATGACCTTGGGCGTCCGGCCAATCTTGCGCATGGCGTCAAGCAATTCACCCGCCACACCGAAAAAGACGGGCCCGTTGATCCGGAAAACTTCCACGCCTTTCGGCAGGTCCTCGCGCTGATCCAGATCATCGTCATCAAGATCACCGTCGCGGACCATCGAATTTCCGTTTTCGACCAGCACGGTTTCGCTCATACGCGCCATAAATAGCAATGATGCCAGCGTAACCCCCACACCAATGGCTACGGTCAGATCAACAAATACGGTCAGGCCAAAGGTCAGCAACAATACGGCGCGGTCACTGTTGGGCATGCGCAGCAACGCAACAAACCGGTCCACTTCGCTCATGCCCCACGCAACCATGACCAATATGGCGGCGAGAGCCGCCATCGGCACATAGGCCATGAAATCACTGGCAAACAGGATGAACAGCAGCAGGAACAGCGCATGCATCATTCCTGCCACGGGTGTTTTTCCGCCCGCCTTGATATTTGTCGCGGTGCGGGCGATCGCGCCGGTCGCTGGCAAGCCACCGAACAGAACCGACCCCAGATTGGCAATGCCCTGACCTATCAGTTCCTGATTCGAACGGTGGCGGGTGCCGGTCATGCCATCCGCAACGACCGCAGAAAGCAGCGCCTCGATTCCGGCCAGAAAGGCGATCGTGAAGGCAGAGGGAAGCAGTTCGGCGATTTTTGCCCAGGACAGGTCCGGTAGCGAAGGCATCGGCAAGCCGGAAGGCATATCCGGAAACCGGGTACCGATGGTTTCAACCGGCAGATTGAGCAGTGCAACTATTACGGAGGCCAGCATTATAGCAATCAGGAAGCCCGGCAATTTGGGAGCGAATTTTTTCAAGGCGACAATCATGGACAGAGCACCAACGCCAACCAGTAACGTCGCAATATGCACTGACGCTATCGCTCCGAAATAGGCCTGCCATTTCGGCAGAAATTCAGCCGGAACATTCTCCATCGACAATCCCAGAAAGTCCTTCACCTGACTGGTCGCGATGATCACTGCGATCCCGGCGGTAAAGCCCGTCACCACCGGGTGCGGGATGAACTTGATCAATTGTCCGAGCTTGAACACCCCGGCAGCAATCAGGATAAGCCCCGCCATGAATGTGGCGATCAGCAGGCCATCATAGCCATGTTGGGCAATCACATTGAACACGACGACGACAAATGCGCCGGTGGGGCCACCCACCTGAACCCGGGAACCACCGAGCAATGCGATCAGAAATCCCGCAATCACGGCGGTAACGAGCCCCTTGTCCGGGGATGCACCGCTGGCGATGGCCAGTGCCATCGACAAGGGCAATGCCACGATGGCAACGGTAAGGCCTGCGACGGCATCAGATTTGAACAGCCCGAAATTATAGCCTTCGCGCATCGTTGTGATGAATTTGGGGGTCAAGCTATGCATGGAGCGGTCCTTATTCTGCGTCCGCTTCGGATTTTTCCTGGTCAAACATTATCGAGCCAACCTTTTTGACAGGCTTGGCATCCATCGTTTCGCGCAAACGCACACCGCGCCCGATCCCGATGCTGGACGCATTCTCACCAATCAGTTCGATGCCGCCATTTTCCAGCGCCGCGATAACCTTGACCAGCGTGTCGACGACACCGCGCACCTGTCCGTCAGAGGATTCCATGCGCTGGATCGTCGGTAGAGAAAGCCCGGCGAGCTCCGCCAGTTGGCGCTGATCGATACCGAGCAATGCCCGCGCTGCCCGCATTTGTTGAGACGTGATCATTTTTCTATCCATCTTGATACATTAAACATCTATTATCAGTATTAACAATTTATCCTGATGCTGTATAGAGACCTTGGGTTGATGGCGGTGAATTTCACCAAGCGCTCCTGGTACAAAGATATGATCGGGTTCAGAACTGCGACAGTGCTTTCGCTCGATAGAATTAATCCATAGCTCGGCGGTAGCGGGCGAAATGTCTGGCGATGAGTAAAAGCGCCGGCTGAGATGACGTAAGCCGATATTTTAGATGACGATGATATAGGGTAAAATGAATGGCCGGATTTGAGACTTTGCTGGATAGAATAGTTGATGATATCAGCGAGGATGGAGCGAAAGGAAAAGAAACGAAACATCCTGCTGCTCCGGCTTTACCAAAAACAGCATTCCAGGCCGCTTTACGGGGCATGCGAGGCCATTGCCCGAGCTGTGGTGAAAGCCGGATGTTTCCGAGGCTTCTCAAACCATTCGCGCATTGCGACATATGTGGTCAAGACTGGACTCCTCAGCAAGCCGACGATTTTCCTGCCTATGTCGCGATAATCTTGACCGGCCATATCATGGCCCCGATCATCATCTTCATGGTCAACAAGACCGATTTTTCGATGTGGACTAATCTCGCGATAATGATTGGTCTGGCGCTCGTCCTGATCGGCGCGTTGTTGCAACCGGCCAAGGGCGCGATCATCGCGCTGCAATGGTGGATGGGATTGAACGGTTTTGTAAAACCCGTCCGTCCGGAGGAACTTCTAGTGCCGAATGATGGAAACACCTAGCCATAGCGGACTAGAATAAAATCGATCCAGTCCGCCAGGGGATCGCCGACTACCGTCCAATCAATGCCATCGCCATATTGTCGGCGACGTCGGAGTCCGGCAATTTCTGGGCTGCGCTCTGCGCCCAGATCTCGGTCAGTCGCTCGGGGATCATCGCCACGCGGCGATTGACTTCCTTGACATCGCCATCGCCGAGATATTCCAGACCAACGCTAATGATACCACCGGAATTGATCACATAATCGGGCGCAAACAGGATGTTGCGATCAAAGATCCGCTGTCCATCTTCCGGGGTCGCGAGCTGGTTGTTGGCGCCGCCCGCAACAATCGGGACATTGAGATGGGCGATGGAGACCTTGTCCAATATCGCGCCCAACGCATTGGGGCTGAACACATCTGCCTCAATCCGCATCACTTCATCGAGACCGACAACCGTCGCGCCAATTTCTTCTGCCAGGCCCGCAGCGTGGTCCTTGTTGATGTCGGCGATGCTCAGCTTGGCACCATCTTTGGCGAGCAGGCGAGCGAGACCGGCCCCGACGCTGCCAACGCCCTGAATCGCGACATGGACGCCGTCCATATTGTCCCGACCCAGCTTGTGCGCCACAGCGGCCTTGACGCCCAGATATACGCCCATGGCCGTGAACGGGCCCGGATCACCACCAGCGTCACCGCTGTCGCTGACCGGCAGGCCCGAGACATATTTCGTCTCTTTGGTCAGCGCGACCATGTCAGCAGCCGTTATGCCGACATCTTCCGCGGTAATATATTTCCCGCCAAGCGACTCGATCATCCGACCAAAGGCCGCCAGCATTTCCGGTGTCTTCGTACGATTGCGGTCGGCGAGAATCACCGCCTTGCCCCCGCCCAGCGGCAGACCGGCCATTGCATTCTTGAAGCTCATGCCGCGCGACAGGCGCAGCGCATCGGTCACCGCGGTTTCGCGATTCTCATAATGCCAGAAGCGGGTTCCGCCTGCGCCGGGGCCGAGATGCGTACTATGCAAGGCGACAATCGCGCTCAGACCAGTTTCGATATCATGGAAGAAATGGACCGCTTCATGGTCATCAAAATCCGGTAAATCCCACATCACGCTCATGCTGTAATTCCTGCAAGTTGAAGCAATTAAATATCTCATAGCTGTAATTTAATTACAAATAAAGAGAGACTTTTCCAACACGGCCCGGTGGTACTGGCCTTGCCCTTCTTCTGCTTCTTGAGGAAAATGGGGCGATCGAGGGGTCTTGAACCCCCGACCTCCGGTACCACAAACCGGCGCTCTAACCAACTGAGCTACGATCGCCACAAGCCGCGCACTATATAGCCGCATTGCGGAGCGGTGCATAGGGATAGCGAGTATCAATCGTCAAGCATTTAGCGGGGTGATATTGAATTAAAACGCATCCCCGCGCTGACGATGGACAAGCCGGGCCGGTTGCCGCGCGGCGTCGATCAACGCCCTCTCCTCGACCAGCGCGCTTTGCATCTCGACCGCCAGATCGACGCGGAACCAGCGGGTCGTCAGCTTGATCTGGCTTTGCACTTCCGACGATGCTCCCAGACTGGCTGGATAGGATTGTGCCCAGAAATCATTGAGGCTGGCATAGCCGAGCTCCGGCCGTCGTCCCAGAAATTGCCTTGCCGGAGTCAGATCGGACGGTACAGCGCCCAGCATAGCCAGCAGTATCGCCTGCTCCGGGCGTAGAGTATTGATATTGATCGGAGAGAGATCGGTTGTTGGTAGCGCACATACCCAGGGCGCCAGCCGCACGAATATGTCATCCGTTACTCCCTTAATCGTCCGCAATTCGCTGACATCAACGATCAGCGCATTGGCCGTACGATAGGGCTTTTCCTGTTGCAGATAATATTGGTCTTCCGCCCCGCGGGGTGATGCAACCATATCGCTGTCAATCCAGTCACCAACCGATTCCGCAATATCCGCAGCATCTCCATCCAATATGCCCAGCATGACCATCAGTCGCGAAAATTGCGCCAGACCTTCGGGCCTGGCAGTCAGCACATCTTGCTGCTGGGTGACGAGGCTATTGATATTGAAACAATTGCCGCCATCGGCAAGCGCTGCGGCGATAATCCCCCCCGGCACCGGAAATTTCTGTTCCTTGCCATTCCAGCCGCCAACGTTAATCGTCCGACCGGGAGAGGCGGATACAATCTGTTCGGCAGACTCCATCCCGATCGATTCAGCGGCAATCAGATAGGCTTTCGCCTGCGACAGTTCCCGCGCATTGGAGGCAAGCTTGGTTGCGCCGGCCAGCCGGTCAATCCCGTGCGCAGCCAGTATCGCGATCACTGCAACCAGCAACAATACCGTGAGCAGCGCCGCTCCGCGTTCCTTATCGGAGCCAATCTGCCGCAACTGGCTCACAGATAGCCCGTCCCGACCAGAAAGAGGTGCCGGTAGCGGCGTCCTTGCTGGTCAAACTGGATTTCGATTGCGCGTGGCAGATCCGCCAGTCTTTCGGTCTCCCAGCGATTGGACCATTGCCCTCGCTTGTCGCGGAAGCGCAACTCCACTGACTCAATATTCGAAATCAGTATCGCCGGCTGATCGATCGAACCGCCGTCAGTCATCCGGTATCGCCACCGCTCCAGATTGCCATCCGCCAGCCGATATTCGACCCGCTCGAGATTGGGCCGGGCTTCGCCGTTAATATTGCTTTGGCCACCGCGCGTAAATTTCAGGAAGGCGGCTTCCGGTCCGCCGGTTTCGCTGGCAAAAGCGGCCACCCGATCGCCACCTTCATCGCGCGCTGTCCGTGGCAATGCCTGACTCAAATCGGCTTCCATCAACGAAACGAACCGCTGCATTTCCGCCATCTGACCGAGATTTTCCGCAGTGACTTCGTCGCTGTCGACGGCGGATCGCAGCATGATCACGCCCGCCACCGACAACATTGCGAAAATGAACAGCGCCACCATCATCTCGACCAGCGTGAAGCCGTTGCGGTTGCGGGGCACTGTTGAAATATTTTCCATCGATCTCGCTTATATTCAGATTGTTCAAACCCGCAAAGAGCGGTTGCGATCAACGGGGATTCATTTATCGTGACACGGGGTAGTTAGGCACAGTTTTGGACGTTCATATGACAGAGGCCAATAATACATCGGCTGACTATCTGGTCGGATTGGGGAAAGTGCAGCGTTTTCCGCGCAAGGAAATCGAACTGTGCATTCTCAAAAATTTCCTTAGTGCCGACGAATGCAGCAAGCTGATCGCCATGATCGACGAAAAACGGCGCCCTTCCGACATAGCCGATCCGAACGGTGATGATTATTTCCGGACCAGCGAGACTTGTGACCTGGACCATTCTGACCCGTTCGTAAGCGAAATTGATGCAAAGATTTGCGGTTTTGCCGATATCGACGCGCGATTTGGCGAGCCGCTGCAAGGTCAGCGCTATGCCGTCGGCCAGGAATTCAAGGCGCACACGGATTTCTTTGATCCCCATGGCCAGGATTTCCAGAAATATTGTTCCGTCTCCGGACAGCGCAGCTGGACCTTCATGATCTATCTCAACGAACCCGATGCAGGCGGGGCCACCCGCTTCACCCATTTCAAAAAGAGCTTCACGCCCGAAACCGGAACGATGCTCTGTTGGAACAACCGCAATCCAGACGGTTCGGTCAACAACTGGACCCTGCACCATGGCATGAAGGTCCGAAAAGGGACAAAATATGTGATTACCAAATGGTTCCGCGAAAAACCCTGGCCGTGGAATGGCTGAACCGGTTGCCAAATTTCCCATGAAACTAAGTAGCTATCGACCTGGCCCCGGCATGATGGTGTCCGCCGCCTTCATCGGCCCGGGAACCGTGACCGCATGCACTTTGGCAGGCGCAAATTTTGGCTTCGCCTTGCTCTGGGCGCTGGTATTTGCCACCATCACCACCATCATTCTCCAGTCCTTCGCCATACGCATCGCCTTGGTGACGCAGCTCGGACTGGCAGAAGCGATGCTCAAATCCGTCGCCTCCCCTATCGTCCGCACCCTTGCCGCCTTGCTTTTGATATCCGCTCTCGTGCTCGGAAATGCTGCCTATGAGGCCGGCAATATGTCCGGTGCGGCGCTTGGTCTGGAGGCGATTAACGGCGGACCGTTGGCCTTTGGCATAGCACCGATCATCATCTCCATTGCCCTATTCGCATCGGCCATGCTGGTTTTTTCAAAACCCAAATGGATAGAGAATATCCTGATATTGCTGGTAATATTGATGAGCGTAGCCTTTCTGATGACATTCCTGCTCATCCGACCCGACCTTGGAGCGTTGCTCAAAGGTTTTGTCCCGACCATCCCTGAAGATGGCTTGATGACCGCCATCGCGCTCATCGGTACTACGATCGTACCCTATAATCTGTTTCTCCATGCCGCGAGCGTGCGCGAGCGCTGGAATGTGGAGCAACTGCCGGAAGCCCAGTTGGACAACCGGATTTCGATCGGGATCGGCGGTCTCGTCTCGATGACGATTTTGGCGACGGCTGCCGCCAGCCTTTTTGCCAGCGGCAAGACGATAGAAAATGCCGTGGACATGGCCCAGCAACTGACGCCCCTGTTCGGCAGTCTGGCAACCGTCACGCTTGGTGCCGGCCTGTTTGCAGCGGGCTTGACCTCCGCCATCACGGCGCCATTGGCTACCGGCTATATAGTTCAGGAGATCTTCAAGTCTTCCAATTCGCGCAGGCCGTTTCAGATCGGTGCCCTGATCGTGATCGCCTCGGGGACGGTCGCTTCCCTGCTGGGATACCGACCGGTTGAATTGATCTTCGTTGCCCAGATTGCCAACGGGCTGCTGCTGCCCATCGTGGCCATATTTCTGCTCAGGCTGGCGAATAACAAGGAGCTACTGGGAAAATACGCCAATGGACTCAGGGCCAATATCCTAGGTGCAGCCATTCTGCTGATCACCACGGCCTTGGGTTTCCGGTTGATCGCCCGCGCGCTGGGATTCTGGCCATGACCTTGATGATCGATCTGAATGCGGATCTTGGCGAAGATGACAGCCCGGAAGGCATCGCGCGCGATATCGCCATCATGGATATCGTATCCAGTTGCAATATTGCTTGCGGCGGGCACGCCGGATCTCCGGCAACAATGGGGATAATGCTGGTGGCCGCCAAATCGAAGCGTATCGCACCGGGAGCCCATCCTTCCTATCCGGATCGCAGCAACTTCGGTCGGCAATCGATGGATATCCCGCTGGAAGAACTGGAAGCATGTTTGACCAGCCAGGTACTTGAAATCACTACAATAGCGGAGCAAGTCGGGGTACCGCTAACCCATCTCAAGCCGCATGGTGCATTGTACAATGATGCGCAGGATGATCCGGATCTCGCGACCTTGCTCGTCGAGATGGCAGCACGAAACGATCTTGCGCTGGTTGGGATGCTGGGATCCCTGATCGAGAAAATGGCTGAGGAGAGAGAGATTTCCTTCATTGCCGAAGCCTTTATTGACCGGCGATATACCGCCAACGGCAGACTGGTTCCGCGCAGCGAAGTTGGTGCCGTGATTGCAGACGAAGATGAACGAATCCGTCAGGGATTGTCACTGGCGCAAGGCACTGCGCTGACCGTGCAGGACGGAAGCGACCTGATGGTCGAGGCAGACAGCCTGTGCCTCCATTCGGATAGCAACGGTGCGCTGGAAACGGCAAAAAAGATGCGTCTCGCGCTCGAAAATGCCGGAATTATGATCGGATCCGGCAAATAGTGGCGGATTATGATCCCGAAATGCACATCTGTGATGACTGGATCAGCATCACAATGCCCGATCGGGAAACGATCTTGGCAGCACAAGTTGCTTTTACGGCTTGCAACCATTGGACCGAGATCGTTCCCGGTCTCAACAGCATAGCGGTCCAGTTCGATCCCGTTGAAATGTCTCCCGATGAAGCCGCCACCATCGTGCGAGATCAACTAGGTGGCGCGGCCCTCGCCTCCGAACCTTCACCCATTATGACAACCATTCCGGTATGTTACCATAAGGAATTGGCACCGGATCTGGATTATGCGGCCAGCAAATTGGGGATAAAGGCTGATGCACTGCCATCCTGGCATCAATCGCATACACAAACAGTGGCCATGCTCGGCTTCATGCCGGGTTTTGCCTATCTTGAGAGCCCAGAGCCCTGCCCCACCATTGGCCGACTGGCGAAACCAAGACAATTGGTAAAGGCCGGCTCGATAGGGATCATTGGCCAGCAAAGCTGCGTCTATTCCTTTGACAGCCCTGGTGGCTGGCCGATTATAGGCCGCACTCCGCTCCGCCTGTTTGATCCTGAGAAGGCCGAGCCGGCGTTGCTGTCGGCCGGGCAGGCCGTGCGCTTCGAGTCGATCTCGCGGGAAGAATTTGAAAGTTGGCCGCGGGCAGATGAAGAATGAGCATCAGGGTTTTGAAAGCCGGGCTGCAAACCACTTTGCAGGGTGCGCCGTTCAGCGGACATCGGCATATCGGTATGCCCGCCGCGGGCGCAGCCGATAGCCTGTCTCTGGCGCTGGCCAACTATCTCGTGGGAAAGCCATGCGGGGAAATCGCCATTGAGATTACCCTTGCCGAGGCGATATTCGAGATCGACCAGCCCAGCTCGATAGCTGTCGTCGGTGCTGCACTGTATGTCCGGATCAATGGCGAGGACCAGCCACACCATCAGACCCTCCACCTCAAGGCCGGAGACAAGCTCCACATTGGTCCGAGCCGTCCGGGCTGCCGGACCTATTTGGCGATATCCGGAGAAATTCATGCGGATCGGTTGCTTGGCGGTCGATCGACCTATCTCGCTGCGGGGCTCGGCGGCTTTCATGGCCGCGCGCTGAAAGATCAGGATGTCATCGCCTTGTCGGATATTTCATCAACCAAAAAAGTGGAGCGGACGACACCACCGACGCTCAGGCTGCGCTATAGTGATGACCATGTGTTGCGGGTTACCGCGGGTCCGGAAACAGACGAGCCGCACAATGGCATTTTGGCAGACATGTGCCTTCGGCCCTATGCCATCGGAGCGAGAGCCAACCGCATGGGTATGGCACTCGAAGGCGTACCTCTGCACACGAGCGAAGCTTCAAACATGCCAAGTGCCGCGGTTTTCCCCGGGACAATCCAATTGCCGCCCAGTGGCGAGCCTTATCTGCTCGGCGCGGACGCACAAACGACCGGCGGTTATCCCCGGATTGCGCAGGTTATCCGCGCCGACCGCCATTTGATCGGCCAACTGGGATCGGGTTCACGGGTTCAATTTGTTCACACCACGGCAGAACGGGCCACGGAAATATATCGGGAAAAGATTTCCCTGCTATCTCCCTGGCTCGGCCAGATCAATCTGTGGTAGAGATTGAAGCTATTCAACAGCCCCAATGAAGATCAGCTCTTTTTGAGCGACAAACCACCAAAACGCTTGTTGAAGCGAGCCACCTGGCCACCCTGATCGAGCAGGCGCTGGTTGCCGCCGGTCCAGGCAGGGTGCGAGGACGGATCGATATCCAGTTGCAGCGTATCGCCTTCCTTGCCCCATGTCGAACGGGTTTCAAAAGTCGTGCCATCGGTCATCTGAACGGTGATCATGTGATAGTCTGGATGCGTATCGGATTTCATTTTCGGCTCCTAAACGGGCTGGTTTCCGACCAGGCCCAAAGCGAATAAATTTAACGGAAGCGGCGCATTAACCGCCGAACGGCAAAAGGGCAAGATTCTTTTGTAAAAGCTTATGCCCCCGGCGGGTCCGCGATCATCGCGGTAAAATTCGCTTCGGCAGCCAATTTGTCACCAATCATCGCGCGTCCCGAGAATTTGCAGACCCGCGCGCGTTTTTGTTCGAAGTTGACGTTGAGCGACAGCAGGCAGCCGGGTTCGACAGGCTGACGGAATTTCGCCCCGTCTATCGCCATGAAGTAAACCAGCTTGCCCGAGCCAACCATGTCAAAGCTTTCCATGGCGAGAACACCGGCAGCCTGTGCCAGCGCCTCGACAATCATCACGCCGGGCATGATCGGGCGGCCCGGAAAATGTCCCTGGAAAAAGCCTTCGTTCATGGTGACGGCCTTGATCGCCCGAATCGACTCATCTTTGATAAGCTCTTCCACTCGGTCGACCAGCAGCATGGGATAGCGGTGCGGCAGCACCGCCATCACCTTGGTTACGTCATAATCGAGCGCTTCAGTCATTGACCATCAACTATCGACTGGCTGGTTGGGCTGCCGGTGGCTGTTGCGGTTGCTGTGCCGCCTGGTTCCGCGCGCTTGCGACCAGCAGTTGCTGCAGCTGCTGATGGAGCGATACCGTGTTGCGCTGTGGCTGCCAATCTGCTGGCGGCGTGGTGCTGACGGTCGGAACTCTGGTATCCAGAACCGCCGTGATATCATCGGTAACATCTGTCTGCGGTGGTGCATAAATGAATGCATCGGGGCTCAGAATAACGGCGATTTTCTTGTTCGTTACAACTTGCTGCTGGGCGTTGGAATATTCATTGAAGATATTCTCTACCGCAAACATCTGGGCTTTGATCGCCGGAGTTTGCAGTTTCTGGATTTCTTGCTCTTCTGTCTCCATGCTCTTCAGAACCGGGCTTTTGGACCTTACAGCAGCATCAAGCTCTTCCTGAGTCAATTGCTTGTTATTGTCTGTATCGAGCTGCGCACGCAACCCGTTCAGAGTTTTATTACGGGCATCGATCTGATCGAAAAAAGACTTATACTGCGTTCCAATCTGAGAATAAGCAGCTGAGAATGCTTTCGTCTTGGCAATAGCAATTGTCGGGTTCGCCGTTGCGATGCCGGAAACTTGCGCGTTTGCCACAGAACCAAACGCCAATGGCGCAGCGGTGACGGCGAGAACGGTGAGTGCGGTTTTGAATAAACGTGTCATCAGAATTGTGTTCCTACGTTGAAGGTGAAAAGTTTCGTATCGTCGCCCGGCTCTTTCAACAGCGCCTTGGCTACGTCGATCCTGAATGGACCAAATGGTGAATTCCAATTTACGCCGATACCGACCGAGACACGCGGACTCGGAGTATCTCCGAAAAAGCGTTCGACGAAATTGGTTGCGATCGGATTGGGGTTACCATTGGCATCAACAGAATCAAGAGTGACCGTCGCATTGCCATCGGCATCAACCGTCAGGAATTCCGGCGCGACGCCGATTGCAACCCCCTGGTCGTTAAAGATCGTCCGCTGCCGCTGAGTCTGCAAATCAGTGAGCAGCAACGGCTGGGCAACTTTGAAAACCGCTCCGACGTCGACGAAGACGGACGGTCGTAATCCCAGTTCTCGCGCGCCTGACCCCAGTGGAATTTCCAGTTCGGCACGACCCAGATAATAAGCGCGGCCACCGATGGCGTCATCGGTCTGACGGCCGTTGGTTACCTCTACAATCTCATTGATCGGATTGCCATTGGCATCCAGTCCTGGAATAGTTGAGGAGCGCACCACGCGCGGGCCAATCCCTCGGATGTCGAAACCGCGCATCTGCGGCTCTCCCAGAAAGAATCTGTCCGTCAATCGGACATCGTCAATGCCGTCCCCTGGAGTCACGGAACGATTTTCCAGCGGATGAATATATCCACCTTCACCGCTGACCGTAAAGATAAAGTCGCCGAGCACACGCCAGTGCTTCGAGGCATTCAGTCGACCCCGAACATATTTGACGCTGCCACCCAAGCCGGCAAAATCGAGGCTACCGACGATTGACTGCCCACGGGTCGGCCGAATGCGATTATCACGATCATCATAGATCAACGATGTGCCGATTGAAGAGGTCGTGCGCATGCCGAGTGCATCGCAAAGAAAACGGCCTGCGATGATCGGATCGCAAATATCGGCGGGGCTATTCCCTCTTATCCCGTCACCATTGCTATCCGTAAAGAAGAGCGTTGGCTCCAGCGTCACGTCATCCTGACTGAGGCCATAACGAAACGAAGCGGACAGATATTCGGTGATCGGCACGCCGGCTCGGATTTGGAAACCCGTGGTCAGCTGCTCGAAAGTAGTTTCGCGATCATTATTGACGAAATTGAAGCTGTTCAAGTCGCGACGGAAAATGTCCGCGCCTATGGCGATATTGCGGTCAAACAGATAGGGTTCGGTAAAACCGAGTTCGATCGATTGCGAGAAACTGGAATAGCTGACACTTGCGCGCAGCTCCTGGCCTTTGCCGCGGAAGTTGCGCTGCTGCACGGAGGCCTGGAGAATGAAATTCTCGACGCTGGAAAAGCCGGCTGAAAGCTGCAGCTGTCCGGTCGCCTTTTCTTCGACATTCGCTTCCAGGATGATGCGATCGGGCGCGCTTCCCTGTTTCTGCTCGATTTCCAGGTCTTCCTGAAAAAAGCCCAGTGATTTTATGCGGTTCGCAGAGCGCTTGACCTGAAAACTGTTGAATGCGTCGCCTTCATTCAGACGAAACTCCCGGCGCACGACCTTGTCCTGCGTCAGGGTATTGCCGTTGATGTCGATCCGCTCGACATACACGCGATCGCTTTCCGCGACCTGGAAGAGAATATCCATGGTCAGCGTGTCTTTGTTCCGCGTAAATTGCGGGCGAACATCGGCAAAGGCATAGCCGAACAAGCCGGCGGTCTCGGACAGGCGTTCAACCGTGTCCTCCACCTGTTTGGCATTGTAGAAATCGCCGGACTTCATCGGCAGCTGAGGAGTCAGGAATTCTGGCGTAAAGTCGCGGATCTCGCTTTCTACCGCCACATCGCCAAACTTGTAGCGATCGCCCTCTTCAACAACATAAGTGATGATGAAATCGCGCTTGTCCGGCGTGAGTTCCGCCACGGCCGAGATGACCCGAAAATCGGCATAGCCTTCTGTCAAATAGAATTGACGAAGCTTTTGCTGGTCAAAGGCAAGGCGATCCGGATCATAAGTGTCGCTGGAGCTGAAGAAACGATAGAAGCGCGATTGCTTGGTAACCATCTCACCGCGCAGCTGACCGTCCGAGAATTCTTCGTTACCGATGATGTTGATCTGCTGGACCTTCGACTTTGGCCCTTCGTTAATCTCGAAAACAATATCGACACGGTTCTGGTCCAGCTGAACCATTTTCGGCTCGACGTTGGCGGCAAAGCGGCCCTTCCGCTTATACAATTCAACGATCCGGGCGACATCGGCCCGGACTTTCGAACGGGTGAATATCTGCCGGGGAGCAAGCCGGATCTCCGGGTAGATCTTGTCTTCCTTGATCCGCTTGTTGCCTTCCAGCAAGATGCGGTTGATCACCGGGTTCTCGACGACCTCGATAATCACGGCACCATCATTGTTCCGGATGCTGACATCCTTGAACAATTCTGTTTCGAACAGATCTTTCAGAGCCTGATCGGCAGATTCCTGCGTGTAGGTCTGACCGACCCGCAATTTCATGTACGACAAGACCGTGGTCGGTTCCAGACGCTGCGCACCACTGACGACGATCGATCGGATCGTGTCATCTGCCGGAACCGCAGGCACCGGTTGCGCGGCTTCCTGCGCTTGCGCCTGCGAAGAAACCGCTGTGCCACCTAAAATAGTGCCACACATTAACAAGGGTAGAAGCCGCTTCTTATGATTCACAGACAAACTCGCTTTCACACCATAAACCAAAAAATAAAATGAAATCGGCACCAAGGCACCAACTTCGCCAACCCCCTGCCCCAATGCAGCGTGTCAATCAATGGTCAATCAGCCGGAGATAGACCGGAACAGGCCAAATGACGACAAATCGTTGAATGTTACTACCAGCATGAACACCATGACCAGTGCCAACCCGGACCGAAAAGCCCATTCCTGCACCTTTGCATTGGCCGGCTTTCTCCGCACCGCTTCAATTGCATAGAACATCAGATGCCCTCCATCGAGCATCGGGATTGGCAGCAAGTTGATGAACCCCAAGTTAATTGAGATCAGGGCTACAAAAAGAATGAAGCTTTCCAGACCCAGTTTAAACTGCTCACCGGAAACCTGAGCGATTTTCAGCGGTCCGCCCAGCTCTTTGATCGAGCGCTTGCCGGTGATAACCTGTCCTAAAGTGGTCGTGATTTGATCGACGATGCCAATGGTTTTCTGCACCGCAACCACGGGCGCCTCAAGCGGGCTGACTTCACGCCATTGCACTTCACTGGATGACATGCCCAGCAACCCGAGCCGATATTCGTTACCAAATCTGTCCTTCAATATCTGAACGCCGGTCTTGCCTTCCCTCACGATGCGCTGGCCATCCCGTTCGTAGACAATTTCAACATTCTTTTCGGGGAGCAGCATTATTTTCTGCCGCAGATCCTCGAACAGCTCAATTTTCTGTCCGTCCACCGATATCACCCGGTCTCCCGGCTTCATGCCAATCGCGGCAGCGGTCGAATTGGGGGAAATCTGGCTCGCAACCGGGAGCGTCGCGCTGGTGCCATAGGCAATAACAAAGCCGATGATGATCAAGATGGCGAAAAGAAAATTGATCGCGGGTCCTGCAAACACGATCGCTGCGCGTTGCCACAGGGACTTGGACTGGAAGGTCTGGTTGCGTTCCGCTGCCGGCAGACTGAGCCACTCTTTGCTCTTCATGCCAGAGGGATCCATATCACCGGCAAACTGAACATAGCCACCCAGTGGCAACATGCAGATTTTCCAGCGCGTCCCACGCTTGTCGGTCCATCCGACAATTTCCTTGCCAAAGCCAATGGCAAAGGTATCCGCCTTGACGCCGCACCAGCGGCCGACCAGATAATGCCCCATCTCGTGGACAAAAACGAGCACACCGATGACGATCAGAAACGCCAAGAGCGTCAGCAAAATACCGGGGTTATCCGTCAAACCTTCAATTCCTCGACCAGTTGCTCGGTCCGAACGCGCGTTTCTTTGTCTATGGCAAAAATATCCGCCAATGCGCTCGGTTCCGGCGGGCTATAACTATCTAACAGCCGCGTTACAATCTCTGTGATGTCCAGAAACTGAACCGCGCGATGGAGAAATGCCGCGACCGCTATTTCATTGGCAGCGTTGAGCATCGCTGGCTTAGCACCGCCAGCCGTAATTACGTCTCTGGCGATTCTGGTGGCCGGGAAGCGGGTTTCATCGGGTCGTTCAAATTCCAGCTTGCCGATCTCTGCCAAATTTAGGGGCTCGCAATTGGTCGTCATCCGGTCCGGCCATGCCAGGGTGTTGGCAATCGGTATCCGCATATCGGGAGACCCCAGCTGGGCGAGCGTGGAGCAGTCGCGATATTCCACCATCGAATGAATCACCGACTGCGGATGGACCAATATTTCGATATTTTCGAGACCGACCGGGAAAAGATGGTGAGCCTCGATCAGCTCCAGCCCCTTGTTCATCATGGTGGCGCTGTCGACAGAGATTTTCGCTCCCATATCCCAGTTGGGGTGGGCAACCGCCTGCTCCGGCGTAACCACTGCCATTTGCTCGCGCGTCCACGTCCGGAACGGTCCACCACTGGCGGTCAGCGTGATCTTGCGAACCTGATCGATCCGGCCGCCCTGCAGCGCCTGAAATATCGCATTATGCTCTGAATCGACCGGCAGCAACGTCGCGCCCGCCTTGCGGGCTTCGGTCATCATCAACGCGCCAGCGGACACCAGCGCTTCCTTGTTGGCCAGTGCCACGGTCTTGCCGCAGCGCAGGGCTTCAAGCGTCGGCGGGAGCCCGGCGCAACCGACAATCGCGGCCATGGTCCAGTCTGCGCCAAGGGCTGCCGCCGCATTCAGCGCCTCGGGTCCGCTGGCGGCGTCGATCGCTGTTCCTGACAACAGGTCCCTGAGTTCTGCATAAGCCGAATCGTCAGCCACAACCGCGACCTGCGCAGAAAATTCGATAGCCAGAGCGGCCAGCTGGGAAGCATTGCCGTTGGCGGTCAGGGCGATAATCTCATATTGCTCCGGATGCTGCCGGATGAGGTCGAGCGTTGATTGCCCCACAGATCCTGTTGCACCGAATATGGAGACCGACTTTGTCATGATACAGCGACCAGATTTTCGGCGAGCATTATCATCGCAACGACCGGTGCGACCGGGATCAAGCCGTCAAGGCGGTCCATTACCCCGCCGTGGCCCGGAAATATTGTTCCGCTATCCTTGGCTCCGGCCTTTCGCTTCAGCCAGCTTTCAAACAGATCTCCCATCTGCGCGAGCACCGCCAGCGGAATGCTGAGCCACACCAGATGGACGGGGAGGCCCCAATAAACGTGCAGCACAAAGCTGACCGCCGTTGTCAGAACGACGCCGCCGAGCAGGCCTGCCCATGTTTTGTTGGGGCTCATTTGCGGCGCCAATTTGGGGCCACCGATCGCCCGCCCGGAGAAATAGGCACCGATATCGGTCGCCCAGACCAGAGCGAGTGTCCAGAAGACGATCAATATGCCATTGTCGACATCGCGCAGATAGACGATGGCGAGCGCGGGAAGCCCGGCATAGAATAAACCGGCAGCCAATTTGACCGACCGGTCGAATACCGCAACAAACATCGCCGCGCCCATGATCAGGCCGAGCGCGAGAAAGGAAGGCCCGGCGGCCCACGGCGACATGATCGCCAGCGGCACCGACAGCGCGTACATCGCCAGCAATCGATTGTCACGGCGGCCCGTTAGTCCCGACCATTCGCTCATGATCCCGAGCGCCATCAAGACCACGAGAAACCAGAGAAATATGCCGCCAAAATATTCCGCCAGCACGGCAGCGGTGATTAAGAGCGCGCCAACGATGATGCGGGTTTGTAATTCACCTGCTTTAATGGGCGCCGGAGCAGCGGGGTCAGCCATGCTCAGCGACCACCGAACCGTCGTTCGCGATGCCCGAAGGATTGCAAGGCTCGCTCCAGCTCCGACTTGTCGAAATCTGGCCACAGCGTGTCGGTGAAATAAAGTTCTGAATAGGCCGCCTGCCAAAGGAGAAAATTGGACAGGCGCAATTCTCCAGATGTCCGGATCAGCAGATCCAGTGGCGGCAGATCCGCTGTATCCAGAGCGTCGGCAATATGTTCGAGATTAATCGCCTCCGGCTCCAGCTCACCGGCCTTGACGCTGTTTGCAATATGCTGGACCGCTCGCAGCATTTCGTCCTGGGCACCATAGTTGAGCGCCACCGCCAAAGTCATTTTTTTGTTCCGACAGGTTCTTTCGATCGCATTGTCGATCATCGCAACGATATCGGTGTCCAGCACCTTGTAATTGCCAATAACCTTCAACCGCACCCCATTTTCGACAAATTCTTCGATATCCGATTGAATATATTGCCGCAGCAATCCCATGAGATCGCTGATTTCCTCTTCCGGCCGATTCCAGTTTTCCGATGAAAAAGCGTAGAGCGTCATGACTTCGACACCCATTTTCCCGGCCACGCGCACGATATTGCGGACCGCTTCCACACCCTTCTTGTGGCCTAGCGCCCGCGGCAGATGCTTGCGCTTCGCCCATCGCCCATTGCCATCCATGATGATTGCGACGTGACGAACGCCATATGTCGGGTCAGCGATGCCAACTGTGCCCGGCACAGGATCGTCAGAACCATTCTTGGAACGCGCAAGCTTCACTGGGTCAGAATTTCCTGCTCTTTGGCTTCGGACAGCTT
>PFJE01000003.1 GCA_002783865.1 Sphingomonadales bacterium CG_4_10_14_3_um_filter_58_15 | reverse complement strand
TTGCTTTCAATGCTGCGGTCCTGGACCTGGCACAATATGCCATCGCTGCTGCCGATCGGGAAACTGTCACGTAACAAAATTGGCGTGCCCTGAGCGAACACCGCTGCTGGGCTCGTCATCAGTGTCATTACCAATAATGATATTGTGCAGATCCTTGTCCGGCGCACGCACGTCTCCCCATAAATTTGGTGCGTTGGCAAGTCCCCTCAGACTTAGCCAACGGCGATCGCGACCCGGAACAGCTGTACAGCTACTACAATTAGCGAGCGAATCCGAGTCCGCTATAGTAAAATAACGACTCTGCCGCCCGATCAGGTGATTTCTGTCACGACACGGGACGATTTTTCAGATTTCCGACTGAAATTCAGAGGTTTCGCTTTTTAAAAGCCACGAAACTCTATGGCATCGCCGATCGGAATGCGGGACACTTCAAAATTGTTGATCGGCGCATCCGGATCCCGATAACCGATCGCCATGCCGCAAAAGAATATATGATCGTCGTCGATACCGAGCAATTCCCGCATGTAGCTGCCGTACATCGCCCATATTTCCTGCGAGCAGCTGTCCAGCCCCGCTTCGCGCAGCAGCAGCATCACGGTCTGCAGCCACATGCCCATGTCCGACCATTGCGGCGGCCCCATATATTTTCTGGTGTAGGTGAACAATTGTACCGGTGCGCCGAAGCTGTCCCAGTTTTTCGCCATTTGCGCGACACGGCCAGCGCCGTCCTCCCGCGCAAGTCCGATGCTTTCGAACATGTCCCGGCCCACGGCCCGGCGCTGCTCCTCATATCGGCCGTCCAGATCCTTGGGATAAATGGCATATTCCATATTTTCGCCCATCGGCGCGGTCCTGGTCTTTTCTTTGATCTTCGCGGCGATATCCTTGAGTGCATCACCGCCCACGATGATCGCGTTCCATGGCTGCGTGTTGCCGCCAGAGGGGGAGCGTTGCGCCGTTTCCAGCACGGATTCGAGTGTCGCCCGGTCGACCGGCTTGTCGAGAAACTGGCGGATGGAACGTCGGGAATTTACGGCTTCGGTTACGTTCATTGAACAATCCTTTGAATTGTGTGCGATTGGAACTCATCGATTAAACCTGAGGGCATCGACGAATGTGCTTCTTATAAAATCAGGTTTTCTAAGATTCTTCTGCTCCCGTTTTTTCCTGCTGGGGTGGCACAATGAATTCCAAATTCGAATAATCTCTCGGCTTCTTGCTGAAATAATGATGGCATGCCGTGGGCTAACAATACTGCACTAAACTCAGAAGCAGTTATAGGAATCAGGTTTTCGCGGCAAACTTGGATGATGTGTGAATATCTTACATCACTCCATTGAAAGTTGGCGCCTATATGTCCTAAACCGCAAAAATAGACTGCAAGCTGATCGATTATTGATGCATTTTGTAGATCTAACGGTGGCAACCAATTTCAATATTCCAGCAGATTAACGTCAATGAATCGATAATTTTGGAGATCGACGCAATGATTTTCGTTTCCAACTTTAATCTCGAACCCATCCGTCTTTAGGCGTTCATTATTTTCGACGACTTGAAAAACTGACCCCGCTTTGGGGCCGTGCATTAACATCAGTTTTGAATCTATTTTTGGGAGTTCTGCTCTGTCGGCAACGCAAAATGGGCACTTTGCACGTACACCAAACTTGATTGCCATTAGTCTGGCCGATTCAGACGCGTCAAATATGATCCGATAGGGTTCCAGATCAACTAATCCTCATCAAATAAGCCGGCGAGCTGCTCCACCATCGTGCCGCCCAATTGCTCGGCATCCATGATTGTCACGGCCTTTTTATAGTAGCGCGTCACATCGTGGCCGATACCGATCGCGACCAGCTGCACCGGTGAGCGGCTCTCGATCCATTCGATCACCTTGCGCAGATGGTTTTCCAGATAAGCGCCATGGTTGACCGACAGGGTGCTGTCATCAACCGGCGCGCCGTCGGAAATCACCATCAATATCCGGCGTTCTTCGGGACGGGCGATCAGACGGCTGTGGGCCCAGAGCAGGGCTTCGCCGTCGATATTTTCCTTGAGCAGGCCTTCGCGCATCATCAGGCCGAGATTTTTCTTGGCATGCCGCCAGGGTTCGTCGGCTTTCTTGTAGACGATATGGCGCAGATCGTTGAGCCGTCCCGGATTGGCGGGGCGATCCGCGGCCAGCCAGTCTTCGCGGGTCTGGCCGCCTTTCCAGGCGCGGGTGGTGAAGCCCAGAATTTCGGTCTTCACGCCGCAACGTTCCAGCGTCCGCGCCATGATATCGGCGGAGATGGCGGCAATCGATATTGGCCGTCCGCGCATCGATCCGCTATTGTCGATCAGCAGGGTGACGACGGTGTCGCGAAAATCGGTTTCGCGCTCGATCTTGTAGGACAGGCTGTGCGATGGATTGCTGACCACGCGGGCAAGGCGGGCGGCATCGAGCATGCCTTCTTCCTGATCGAAATCCCAGCTGCGGTTCTGCTGCGCCATCAGGCGGCGTTGCAGCCGGTTGGCGAGCTTGGTGACCGCGCCTTGCAAGCTCGTAAGCTGCTGGTCGAGAAAGGCGCGGAGCCGCGTCAGCTCCTCTTCGTCGCAGAGTTCTGTTGCGCTGACGACCTCGTCATATTTTTCGGTCCAGGCGGTATAGTTGAAGCCGGGCGGCAGATCGGACATCGCCCGATTGGGACGGACCGGCATCATGCCATCGTCGCCGGCGTCGCCCATTTCCTCTTCGGCGCCTTCTTCTAGCTCCTCGGCGTTCTGATCGCTTTCACCGTCTTGTGAATCATCCTCCGATGGTTCGGAACGCATTTCTGACTCGCCCTGATCGCCGGTCGCTTCCTCGTCGGCGCCGTCATCGGTGCTGTCCTCGCTGTCCTCGTCGCTATCGTCCTCGCTGTCTTCGGCCTCGGATTCATCATCGCTCTTGATCAGATCGAGATGCTGCAACAATTGCGTCGACAATTTGGCGAAACTGTTCTGATCGTCGAGCGTCAGATTGAGCCCGTCGAGATCCGGGCCCGCACTTTCTTCGATCCATTCGCGAAGCATGTCGATGCCCTTGATCGTACCTGCTGGCGGCGCCTGTCCGGTCAGTTTTTCGCGGGCGAGCAGCGCCAGCGCAGTCGAGATTGGAACTTCGTCGCGATTCTGTGCCCGCGCAATCGGGTCTGACCGCATGCGCATTTCCAGTGCTGCGTTCAGATTGTCCTTCGCGCCGGCCATGCCCCGGGACCCGAGCGCATCGGTGCGAACCTGTTCGAGGGCGTCGAAACAGGCGCGAGCGATCGCTTCCTGCGGCGCGTTTTTGCGGTGTGTTGCCTCATTATGGTGACGCAATTTCAAGGAAAAACTGTCGGCAAAGCCCCGCGCTTCGGCGACTTGTGCCGGTGGCAGATCGCGTGCCGGCATCGGTACCTTGAGATGCTGCCCGGCCTGGGACGGGGCTTCGGCGGTATAGGCGAGTTCAAGGTCGGGATCGCGGGCGATCGCACGAGCCGCGCCGCCAAGCACGTCTTTGAAATCATCAAGTTTGGAACGATCAGCCATAGAAGCGAACAGCTTTAAGCGGAAAGGCGGGGGGAATGAAAGGCCTAATTTCCTCCCTTTTTGTTAGGCGAAAGCGGGCGCGGGGCGTTACTGCCCCGGAGGCGTTTCCTGCTGGCGCCGTTCGACGGCCATGCCATCGCCGTTGATTTTCAGATCTACCGGTACACCGCCGATTTCCGTCCCAATCCTGACACCGGAATCGCCGTCGATTTTGACATCAATGTCGCCGCTATCGGTCGGAATGTCAGGAATCTCAGGAAGGTCGAGCGGGGTGACCGGGCCTTCCGGATCGGGTTTGCTGACCGGTTTGGGACCTCCAGCGGGTTTCTTCGACTGTACCGCCTGTTGCATGAAGTCCTTCCAGATCCGCGCGGGCAGGCTGCCGCCGCTGACGCCTTTCAGCGGGGTATTGTCATCATTGCCGATCCACACGCCGACAACCAGCCGGTCATCGCCGTCCCCGGCATAGCCGACGAACAGGGCGTCGCGGTTGTTCTGGCTGGTGCCGGTCTTGCCGTAATTGGGAATCGACAGCATCGCCCGGCGCCCGGTGCCGTCATTGACCGCAGACCGCAGCAGCGCTTCCATATTGCCATGGGTTTTCGATTCATAGCGACCCGGCCAGTCGAACAGCCATTCGGACCAGCTCTGTGTTTCTTTCTTGAACGCATAAGGCTCGACGGGCCATTTGTTTCCGGCCACCCCGGCATAAGCCGCAGTCAGCTCCATCAGCGTCATCGTCGATGTGCCCAGCGCCAGACTGGGGTCATCCTCGGCCAGTCGCGACTTGATTCCCAGATTGCGCGCTTCACGGATCACCGCGCGGTCGCCCAGCTGACCAAAGAGACGCACCGCAGCGACATTGCTCGACTTGGCGAACGCTTCCTTCAAGGTGATCGAGCCACGATAATTTTCACCGGCATTTTTCGGCAGATAGCCGCCCCGGGTGATCGGCGTGTCGTCGACCATGTCATCCGGCTGCATTCCGGAGCGCAGCGCGGCCAGCCAGACGAACAGCTTGAACGTCGATCCCGGCTGGCGCTTGGCTTGTGTCACCCGGTTGAAAGCGGATTTTGCATAATCCTTGCCGCCGATCATCGCCACAATCTCTCCGTCCGGCCGCATCGCGACCAGGGCGACCTGCGCTTGACCCAGTGGCGCGCGGGCCACGGCGCGGCGGGCAATTTCCTGCATCCGGGAGTCGAGGGTAGTGGTCAGATTTAGCTTCTCGTAGCTGAGGTCGGTCAGCTCCCGCGCTTGTGGCATCGCCCAGTCGGCAAAATAGGTGCCGGTGGGCAGGGCGTTTTTGGCCCGGACATCCAGTCGGGCGGTGCCGATAGCATCGGCTTCCTTTTGGGTAAGATAGCCGACGCTGACCATCGCGGATTTTACCATTTTGGCGCGTTTCGCCGCCAGTTCCGGGTTGCGGGTCGGCGCCAGACGGGACGGAGCCTGGACAAGACCAGCCAGCATGATCGCCTGGTCCAGCTTAAGTTTTTCCGGCTGGCGATAATAATAATGCAGCGAGGCGGCGCGCAATCCATAGACATTGTCGCCAAAATAGACGTTGGACAGATAGCGCTCGAGAATCTCGTCCTTGGTCAGCCAGGCTTCCAGCCAGAAGGCGATCAGCATTTCCCGCGCCTTGCGGGTCAGGCTGCGTTCCGGGGTCAGGAAGGTGGTTTTCGCCAGCTGCTGCGTGATCGTGCTGCCGCCCTGGGTCATGCCGCTGCCGGAGATATTGCTGAGCAGCGCGCGGGCGAAGCCGCGCGGATCAACGCCCCAGTGCGAATAGAAGCGCCGGTCCTCGATTGACAGAAAGGCCTGCGTCACATGGTCGGGCAGTTCGGCGACGCGAACGGGTTCGTCGACCACCGCCCCGTTGCGCGCGAACGGCTGTCCGTCGGAGGTCAGCAGCGTGATCTGCGGCGGGGCGATCGGTTGCAGGGACTTGGACAGCGGTGCGGTGATCGCCAGATAGGCGACAATCAGGATGAAGGCCAGCAGGCCGGCGGCGATCACGCGGGTGACCCACCACCATTTTCCGTGCGGTTTTTTGAGCGGCGCGAGCGGTTCTTCGATGCGCGGCGGGATGGCATCGCCATAGGGCTGGTAATAGGGGGTGTCGGCGGCTGAATTCGCACCGAACGGCCAATACCAGCGCCGGCTCTTCGCGTCAGAAGGGGTTCGATCAAGCATCAATAGCTGTGTTACAAAAATAATACGCTGGAAGCGAGAGGAAATATTTGAACGGCGATTGCTGGCCGATGAACATCAATCTTTGGTAATATGTTCGCGGAACCAGGAAGCGAGTTCTTCTTCCGGGAGTTCGCCGGCTGCGAGGCTTTGAAACGTAGAGATGGCCGCCTCCCGCTCAAAAACCAGATGGCAGTCGTTCAGTACCAAGAAAGTTCGCGCGAGCACCCAGGCTGTACGCTTGTTGCCATCGGTAAACGGGTGGTTTCGGGCAACTCCAAAAGCGTAAGCTGCCGCCAAGGCGCACAAGTCATTCTCGCCGTAACCCCATTTGTTGACCGGTTTCGCCAGAGCGGATTCGAGCAGACCGTGATCACGAACACCGGATGGTCCGCCATGTTCGGCAAGCTGACGGTCGTGAATGGCAAGCGCAATGTCGGTACCGAGCCATACTGGCTCGATCCGGTCATCGGTCATTTTGCGAGAACACGAAGAATGTCACGATCTTCGCGCATAACGCCTTCGGCGGCGGCCATTTTTTTCTGGAAATCGGGGTTGATCGCGGTCAGCCTGACACCATCAGGGGAATCACTCAGATAGACGGTATCACCCTGTGATACGCGCAGCTTTTCGAGCAAATCCTTGGGTAGAATTACGCCGGTTGAGTTGCCGATTTTGACCAGCTTAAGCGCGTGGCCAGCGGGGAGAGGAGTCATCTTGTTCATACGAGTGTTATAACAACGTAAAAACCGTTCAACAACACAAATCCGCAAGCGCCGATAAGGCTCGTCTCATTTTATATCCAGCCAGTTGACCGATAGGTGAAATGGTCGCGAACAGTTGGATACAATTCATGCAAAACATATTCCCCCAACACTAACGCACGTTCAGTTTCCTCTTTGCTCGCCGAGGTTCCTCGATGCAGTACCTTGTTACGGACATCCTGTATGATATTCTTTTCCTTCCAGATTGAATGTCCGTTAGGGAGCTTTTGTTCTTTAATATTGGGAAGGCCTACCTCGTCCATGATATATAGAAGAAATTTTTCGGTTTGCCGACTGCGTATGTCTATCAATGCTGCCATTAAATCGCTTAGGTCGGGGTTGTGGGTCAAACCGACGACCACGGGTTTCAATAGCAGATCTTGAATTGCAATTTCTGTAGATGAAAAGGCAAAAACTAGCGACGCACTATAGCTGACATCAAAAGTTTTTCGCGCTCTAGCCAAGGCCTGTTCTGCGGGAAGCGATAGGTCGGGATGCTCTTCGTAATATGAAGCTAGTCTGTCTTCGACGAATTCCGCTACTATCACATCTCGGTGGTCTTCGAGAACCTGCGAGATCAGCCTTTCCTCGCCTGCTTCTCGCTCCGCATCCTCTAAAGTGTAGCTCATCTAGCTTGCCTTCGTCTCTAACCGCCTACTGTGTTAACCCGCCCCCATCACGCTCTCCGGCAAATCCTCGCCAAATACCCGCTGATAATATTCGGCGACCAGCATCCGTTCCGCTTCGTCGCATTTGTTGAGGAAGCTCAGGCGGAAGGCGAAGCCGATGTTCTTGAAGATCGCGGTATTTTGCGCCCAGCTGATCACCGTCCGCGGACTCATCACGGTGGAAATATCGCCGTTGATAAAGCCCTGACGGGTCAGGTCGGCGACCTTGATCATGTTGCTCACCGTATCGTCGCCGGCATCCGGCACTTTCGACAGGATCACCTTGGCTTCGGTCTCGGCCGGGAGATAGTTCAGCGTGACCACAATATTCCAGCGGTCCATCTGGCCCTGGTTGATCTGCTGGGTGCCGTGATAGAGGCCGCTGGTGTCGCCGAGACCGACGGTGTTGGCGGTGGCGAACAGGCGGAAATAGGGGTTGGGGCGGATCACGCGGTTCTGATCGAGCAGGGTCAACTTGCCTTCCGCTTCGAGAATCCGCTGGATCACGAACATCACATCGGGGCGACCGGCGTCATATTCGTCAAATACCAATGCGGTAGGCGTCTGCAGCGCCCAGGGCAGCAGACCTTCGCGGAATTCGGTAACCTGCTGGCCGTCTTTCAGGACGATCGCGTCCCGACCGACCAGATCAATCCGGCTGATATGCGCGTCGAGGTTGATCCGGATACAGGGCCAGTTGAGGCGGGCGGCGACCTGTTCGATATGGGTCGATTTTCCGGTGCCATGATAGCCCTGGACCATCACCCGGCGATTGAAGGCGAAGCCGGCGAGAATCGCGGTTGTGGTCTCCGGATCAAAGACATAGGCGGGGTCGAGATCGGGTACCCGTTCGTCCTTCATGCTGAAGGCCGGGACCTGCATATCGAGATCGATACCGAATATTTTGCGCGCATCGACCATCTTGTCGGGTGCGTCCATCACGGTTTCGCCGCTGGTGTCGAGATTGGTATTTGGTATTTCAGTCATATTCGCCCTTCGAAATTGCTCATCCCCTGGGCCGCACCCCTATCATCGGGCCCGTCGAACGACGTTCATCAAAATCGACAGGCGCCGGGGACATGAAATGTCCGTCGACAGGTTCGGGACCAGCGGGAATTGGATTCTCATCGAAAATCCGGTGATTCCTTAAGCTGCGTATAGGCCTCGATCACATTTGCCAACTGTTTCTCGTGACTGCGGTCGCCGCCGTTGCGGTCGGGATGATATTTGCGGACCAGCGCTGAATAGGCGCGGCGGATATCGCTGCGCCCGATGACCTGCGAGCCATTGTCGCCAAGCCCTAGCGTCTTCAGCGCTTTTTCGTCGGCACCGGAGAGCGCTGGTCCGGTCCGTTGGTGGCGATGAATGCCGCCAGCAAACCGGGCGCCAATGGCGTCCAGCGGATCGGCAAAATCGGACCAGGCCGGCGGCACGCTCGGTCCGGCGTCATAGACTCGCCGCCCCGAGTCCCAGCCGCGCACCGGATGCTGTGCCTCGAAAATCTGTTCATGATCCATGCCGGCGAAAAAATCATAGCCCTGGTTGAATTCGCGGACATGGTCGAGGCAGAGCCAGCGATATTCGCCGGGGCCGTCGTGGCTGCGGCTGCTGCCATAGAGGGGAGGCGCGCGAAATTCGCCGCATTCTGCGCAACCTTCAATCGCGCAGCTGCGGCCGTCGGTTTCGACGCGGCCATGGAAGCGGTTCGGTTTTCTTTTGGGAGAAGTTTCGGTCAAAATCCGTTCGGGCTGAGCTTGTCGAAGCCAGGCTGTCCTTTGTGTTGAAACGCCGTTGAGCCAAGCTCGACCTTCGGTTCGACAGGCTCAGGGCAAACGGTTATAGTTGATGTCGAAAAAGCAATATGGAGATTCGATGCCCAAAGGTCCAGTCCACAGCGAGATAGAAAAGCGGCTCACTGCCGAGCTCGCGCCGATATCGCTAAACGTGATCAACGACAGCGCCAGCCATCATGGTCACGCCGGCGACGACGGCAGCGGCGAATCGCACTTCACGGTGGAAATCGAGTGTGCAGTCTTTGCCGGTCAATCCCGCCTCAACCGCCAGCGCATGGTCAACAAGGCGCTGGGCGACATGATGCGGGACAAGGTCCATGCGATGGTGATCAAGGCCAAGGCACCGGGGGAGTGAATTGACCCTTCTCCCTTCAGGGAGAAGGGTACGAAGCCTTATCCGAAGGATTAGGCGAAGTTGGATGAGGGTGCTCTGCATTCGAGAATTAGGTACACCCTCATCCAGCTCCGACTAGGCAGTAAGCTGCCAAGTCTGCACATCCTTCTCCCTTGAGGGAGAAGGCAGCAGCGCAGAAGCAACAAGAGGGAGGATATCATGATCCGCAAAGTCAATCTTGCCGACGCTTTCGCCGGCTTCTCCGACCATTGGTCCCCGAAAGTCGCCGGCGATATCAACGATGCGCAGGTGAAACTGGTCAAGTTTGACAGCAAGTTTGACTGGCACCATCATGAGCGGGAAGATGAGCTGTTCCTGGTGGTCAAGGGCATGATGCGCATGGGCTTGCGCGGCGGCGATATTGACGTGGGCGAGGGGGAGTTTGTCATCGTCCCGAAAGGCATCGAACATTGCCCGGAAGCGCTGGGCGGCGAATGCCATGTGCTGCTGCTGGAGCCCAAGTCGACCCTGAACACCGGCAATGTGATAACCGAGAAAACCGTCAAAAACCTGGACCAGCTATGACCACCATCACGCAAACCATCACCCCGACCACCCACGATCTGGGCGAATTTCAGGTCCGCCGTGTGCTGCCGTCTCGCCATCGCCGGATGGTGGGGCCGTTTGTCTTTGTCGATGAATTCGGCCCGGCGAGCCTGCCGGACGGGCCGGGCATGGCGGTGCGGCCGCATCCGCATATCAATCTGGCGACGGTGACCTATTTGTTCGAGGGCGCGATCGACCATCGCGACAGCCTGGGGACATTTCAGACGATCCGGCCGGGTGCGGTGAATCTGATGACCGCGGGCAGCGGGATTGTCCATTCCGAGCGGTCGCCGCTTGAGCTGCAGGATAGCGGCAAGCCGATGTTCGGGATGCAGACCTGGCTGGCTTTGCCCGACGGCAAGGAAGAAATTGCGCCGGCGTTCGAGAATGTCGGTGCCGCCGACTTGCCGATCATCGAGGATGGCGGCGCCAAGGCACGGATCATCATGGGCAGCCTCTGGGGGCAGACGGCCCCGACCACCTGCCATACGGAGACCATCTATGCGGATATAATGCTGTCGGCTGATGGTGCGATCCCGATCGATGCGGAGGCCGACGAACGGGCGGTGATGCTGGTCGGTGGCGACGGCGCGCTGGATGGCGTGCCGCTGGAAAAATATCTGCTCTATGTGATTGCGCCAGGCGCGAAGGTCTCGCTTTCATCGCTGTCCGGCGGGCGTGCGATGCTGCTCGGCGGCGAGGCGTTTGCCAGTGAGCGGCATGTCTGGTGGAATTTCGTGTCTTCGAGCAAGGAGCGGATCGAGCAGGCCAAGGCGGACTGGTTTGAAGGGCGGTTTCCGGTGGTTCCGGGGGATCCGGACGAGTATATTCCGTTGCCCGAGGGGCAGCCAAAGACGGTTACGGATTAGCGCTTGTGCTCCGCACTTGATGCGGAGCTGTCGCGTCGACAGCGCCTGCCGCCAGAGCTCCGCATCAAGTGCGGAGCACGACCGCCGTATCAAGTGCGGAGGACAGTTTCAGTCTTCAAACCATTCCACCCACGCGCCATGGGCGTGGGCGCGGCCCAGTAGTGCCGGTTCTTCACCGCCGGGCCAGTAGCGGATGATCAGTTCGTGGCTGAAGGTCTTGCGGTTGGTTTCCAGCGACATCCAGGCGAGCGGCTTTTCCGCGGTTGCCGCCTTTCCCGCTGTCTCCATCGCATTCGTAATCCGGTCCTTGGTTGCCTGCGGCAGATATTGCCAGACGATCGAGTGCATCAGCACCCGGGTCACGCCGCTTTGCTGTGGCCGGGTCAGCTGCTCTTCGGTCCAGTCGGCGGCATCGGCTTTGGCCACATCGGGCGGATCCTGTTTGGCGAGCGCGATTGACGCTTCCATTCGCTCGAAGCGAGCGGGCATTTCCGGCCAGATATAGCCCTTGAGCCGCGCGGCGGTTTCGTCGTCGGTGAGATCGATCGGATTCTGGTCGCAGCCGCGGACGCTGACGATTTCGACCGGTGCCTCGGGCGGAGGGGGACCGTGCCATTCCGGCTTGATCCGCATTGGCGAATCGTCCGGTCCTGCAAGAACGCCGTTCAGATCATAATGATAGCGATCCATCATTGTATTGACCCCGGCGCTGGCGCCAAGTTCGAGCAGTTCGAATCGCGGCCCGACGCGCCCCGACAGCCAGAGCAGGCCAGCCATGAAACTGGCCGAGCGGCCGGATTCATTGGTTTGTGGCGGCCTGTCGAACCAGGGCAGCAGTTCGGCGTCATGATCGGCCACGACCTGTCCGACCAGACGATCAATCTCGTCCTGATCAGTGATCCGGCCTTTGTAAATGTCGGCCAAGCGGGGTTCCTTGCCGCTGAGATAGAGATAATGCAGGCCGCCGGTGAGGCGCAGCGGCATCGCATCTTCCAGCGGTTTGCCCGGCCAGTGTGCAATCTTTTGGCCGCAGGCAGTCGGGCCTTTCATCAGCGCCAGGTGGGCAAGGATGATCGAGGCCGTCACCGGGGCGTCGTTGCGCCGACAATGTTCGGCCTGACCGCTTATACCTTGTGCCAGATCTTCGACATCCAAAATGTCCATAACTCGTTGCCCTTTAACCTGTGAGGCCCTAAAGCCGCGGCCAATATGGCCAAACCACTGATCTTTGCAATTCCGAAAGGGAGGATTCTCGACGATGCTCTGCCGCTCCTGGAGCAGGCGGGGATCGTGCCAGAGGCCGCCTTTTTTGACAAGTCCAACCGCAGCCTGAAATTCGCGACCAATCTGCCGCATATGGCGATCATCCGGGTGCGGGCGTTTGATGTGGCGACCTTTGTGGCGCATGGCGCCGCCCAGATCGGCATTGTCGGATCGGACGTGATCGAGGAATTCGGCTATAGCGAGCTTTATGCGCCGGTCGATCTTGGCATCGGCCGCTGCCGGCTGTCGGTGGCGCAGCCGAAGGATGATGCAGAAGAGGTGGCGAATATTTCGCATCTCCGGGTCGCGACCAAATATCCCAATCTCACCAGTCGCTATTTCGAGGGCAAGGGCATCCAGGCCGAATGCGTGAAGCTGAACGGCGCGATGGAACTGGCGCCTTCGCTGGGCCTGTCGCGGCATATCGTCGACTTGGTCGAATCGGGCAGCACGTTGAAGGCCAATGATCTGGTCGAGACCGACCGGATCCTGGAAATTTCCGGCCGGCTGGTGGTCAACCGGGCGGCGTTCAAGATGCGCAGCGCGGAGCTGACGCCGCTGGTGCAGAAGTTCCGCGAGCTGGCGGGGCAGGTCTAGTGGCGTTGGTTAGAATCATTCACCCCTCCTCTTCAGAGGAGGGGATCAAGGGGTGGTGGCGATGCACTTGCATCGCTCGTGTCAGCGACCAGCGGCACGAAACCACCCCAACCCCTCCTTTGAAAAGGAGGGGCTAAAGATGGCTCTGCGACTGTCTATTTCTGATTCTGACTTCGACACTTCGTTCGACGCGCTGGTCAATGCCAGGCGCGAGGCGGATGCGGATGTTTCGGCGGATGTGAAGGCGATCATTCAGGATGTTCGGGATCATGGCGACGCGGCGGTGGCGCGGCTGACCAGCAAGTTTGACGGGCATGATCTGGAGCAGACCGGCTGGCGGGTCGACAAGGCCGAGTCGGCCGCAGCACTGGAAGAATTGGAAGCATCTTTGCGCGTGGCGCTGGAGCTGGCGGCCTTAAGAATTCGTGATTACCATGAAGGACAACTCCCTGAAAACAGGGATTATATGGACGAAGCCGGAGTGCGGATCGGCGCCCGGTGGAACGCCGTCGAGCGCGCGGGCATCTATATTCCCGGTGGCCGAGCAGCCTATCCGTCTTCGGTGCTGATGAATGCTATTCCGGCCAGGGTGGCCGGTGTCGAGCGGATCATCATGGTCACGCCGGCCAATGGCGGGGAAATCAATCCGCTGGTGCTGGCCGCGGCGGAACTGGCAGGAGTGGACGAAATCTGGCGCATTGGTGGCGCGCAGGCGGTGGCAGCGCTCGCTTATGGTACGGAAAAGATCAAATCTGTCGATGTTATTACCGGTCCGGGTAATGCCTGGGTCGCGGAGGCGAAACGGCAGGTGTTCGGGGTTGTCGGCATTGATATGGTGGCGGGACCGTCGGAAATCGTGGTGGTGGCCGATGGCAAGAATGATCCGGACTGGATCGCCGCCGATCTGCTCAGCCAAGCCGAGCATGATCCGACCAGTCAGTCGATCCTGTTCACAGATGATGCGAAGTTTGCCGATCAAGTTGCTGAAAAGATAGAAGAGCAATTGAAGGTCCTCACCACGTCCGCAACCGCGACCACGAGCTGGACCGACAATGGTGCGATCATCGTCGTCGACCGGCTCGAGCAGGCGCTGCCGCTGGTCGACCGGCTGGCCGCCGAACATCTCGAGCTGGCGGTCGACGATCCCGACGCGCTGTTCAAGAAGGTTCGCCATGCCGGATCGGTGTTTCTGGGCCGCCACACGCCGGAAGCGGTCGGCGATTATGTGGCCGGACCCAATCATGTGCTGCCGACCGGTCGGCGGGCGCGTTTCTCGTCCGGTCTTTCGGTCACCGACTTCATGAAACGCACCAGTTTCATTCACTGCGACGAACAGGCGCTGGCCAATATCGGCCCGGCTGCCGTTGCTCTGGCAGAGGCAGAAGGCTTGCCCGCCCATGCCGCCAGCGTACAGAAGCGGCTTGAGCGGCGCTGACCATCAACAGAAAGAAAAGTCCATGACGATTTCCCTATATGATGCCGTAATTCCAACCCAGCTGCAGATGATCGCTGCCGTGCGCGCGCTGGTTGACAAGGCCAAAGCCCATTGCGAGGAAAAGGGTACAGCGCCGGAAGAGATTATCGGTGCGCGGCTGATCGAGGATATGCAGCCTTTCTCCTATCAGGTAAAATGCTGCCGCGAGCATTCGCTCGGCGCGATCGAAGCGGTGCGCGAGGGCGTGTTTACGCCGAGCCTGACCGCGCCACCCAATGACTGGGCTGGCCTGTATGAGAAACTGGACGAGGCCAAGGCCGGGCTGGAAGCGGTCAGCGAAGCCGAGATGGCGGGCTTTGTCGGCCAGCATATGGAGTTCCGCTTCAAGGACACGGTGATGCCGTTCACCGCCGAAAATTTCCTGCTGAGTTTTGCCCAGCCCAATTTCTATTTCCATGCAACGACCGCCTATGATCTGCTCCGCGAGCATGGCCTGCCGATTGGCAAACGCGATTTCCTCGGTATGCCGCGGATGAAACGCGCATGACCGCCAAATCCACATCGCGCTCCGCCGCCCGGCTGGCTGCTGTCCAGGCGCTGTTCCAGCATCAGATGGAAAAGACGCCGGTGCCGAAGCTGCTCAAGGAATTTCACGATCACCGGCTTGGCAAGGAAATCGAGGATGATCAATATCATCCGGCCGAGCGCGACTTTTTTGATGATCTGGTGATCGGCGTGACATCGCGGCTCGAGGAAATTGATCAGCTGGTCGCTTCGAAACTGGCCAAGGGATGGACCTTGGGGCGTCTCGACAAGACGATGTTACAGATACTGCGTTGCGGCACCTTTGAATTGGTCGCACAGGAGGATGTGCCGATCGCAACGGTGATTGACGAATATCTGGATGTCGCCCATGCTTTCTTCAACAAGAAAGACGCCGGTTTTGTAAACGGGCTTCTGGACAGCATCGCAAAACAGGTACGGGGTTAATTCCAACCCCGGCTGGCACGGGGGAAATAATTGTCAGACTTTCTGGACCGGCTTGATCCCGCATTCCGCGACATGATCGCGGCGGACGGGCCTTATCTGTTCGAAATATTGAAATCGGACGTGGCCGGTGCCCGTGCCGCGCTGGACGCGATGTTCGCCCAGATGGCCGTTGATCTGCCCGAATATGACGGTCAGAAAGACGCATATCATATGCCCGGGCTGGAGAGAGATCCTGATGTCGCGGTGATCGAATATCGCGCCCGCGATCTGCTCTTTCCCGATTGCGCGATCATCTGGCTGCATGGCGGCGGCTATGTAATGGGCAGCGCCGAGGATCTGTCGGCCCAGGGCTATTCCTCGCTCGCACCGGTTATTTCGGTCGATTACCGGATGGCGCCGGAACATCGGGCGCCTGCGGCAGCCCGCGATGTCTGCGCGGTGATCGAGCGGGTGGCGGAAAACCGCAAGCCGCGCAAGATCATCCTTGCCGGACCGAGCGCGGGCGGCGGGCTGGCGGCGAGCGCTGCGCTGATGAACCGCGACCGCGGTGGCCCGGACATAGCGTTCCAGCTGCTGATCTATCCGATGATCGATGATCAGCACGATACACCATCCGGGCATATGGATATCCCGCCATCCACCTGGACCCGCGAAACCTCGCTCCATGCTTGGTCGCTTTATGCCGAGAAGGAAGGCGCCAGCCCATATGCGGCGGCGGCACGGGCGACCGATCTCACCGGCCTGCCGCCAGCCTATATCATGTGCGGCGATCTCGATCTGTTTCTCGACGAGGATATTGCCTACGCTAACCGGCTTCGTTCATCCGGTGTTCCGGTTGAACTTGCTATCTACCCCGGAGCACCGCACGGATTCAACGGATTTGCCCCGCAGGCAGCGGTCAGCAAGCGCGCCAACGCTTCCATCAGAATGGCACTGGAGCACGCCCTGTCTTGAGCGAATTTGATTTTATTGATCGATTGAAGGCTATCACCACGCACCCTGCAGCGCGCGGACTGACCGACGATGTCGCGATGATGCCGTTCGGTCGGCACAAGCTGGTGATGACCCATGACATGATGGTCGAGGGCGTGCATTTTCTGCGCGACGCCGATCCCGCCGATGTGGCGTGGAAGCTGGTCGCCGTCAATCTGTCCGATCTGGCGGCCAAGGGCGCCAAGCCGCTTGGCGTTCTGCTCGGCTATGGCCGCACCTCCGGCGACCAATGGGATGCCGCCTTCGTCGAGGGTTTGAAGCAGGCGATTGACCGCTTTGCCGTGCCTCTGCTCGGCGGCGATACCGTGGCAATGGGCGAAAACGCGCCGAGAACATTTGGTCTGACCGCCATCGGCGAAGCAAAAGGTCATATCGTGCCTTCGCGCAGCAATGCAAAGCCGGGCAACGCCGTCTATGTCACGGGCACCATCGGCGATGCCTGGGCGGGTCTGCAGATCGCATCGGGATTGCTGCGGTCATCGGATATCGACACCACCGCCTTCCTGTTGAAAGCGCACACGCGGCCGACGCCGCGTCTGGAAGAGGGCAGAATATTGTCCAATCTGGTCAGCACGATGATGGATGTTTCGGACGGACTGCTGCTCGATGCGTCGCGGATTGCGGCGGCCAGCGGGGTGCAGATCGAAATCGATCTCGCGGAAGTGCCCTTGTCCAAACAGTTTCAGGCGCTGGTCGGTAATGATCGTGACGCCCGTTTAAAGGCTGCGACCGGCGGTGACGACTATCAGTTGCTGCTCACCGCCAGTCCCGAGACCGTATTGTCCGTGCCGCTGACCTGTGTCGGCATTTGCCGCCCGGGATCGGGCGTCGCGCTGCACAGCCACGGCGAGCGCCTGGAGCTGCCCGAGCATCTGGGATTCGTGCACGCCTGAACCGGGTGTATATCCGTCTGACAGACCGCCTTCTGCTATCCTCCTATGCTCATCAAAATCAGGGCTTGCACGCTTCGCTTATCCCGCCCTATATCCGGCACGTCCATAGCCCCGAGTATACGGGGCGTTTTATTATAAAAATATAGGGGAGAGTGCAGCGATGACGGTTGTCACCATTTCAATTTTATGCGGTTTTGTCGCCATATTATACGGCTTCATAACCAGCCGCCAGGTGCTCAATGCACCGGCCGGCAACGAAAAAATGCAATCCATCGCCGGCGCGATCCAGGAAGGCGCCCAAGCCTATCTGAACCGCCAATATCGCGCGATCGGTCTCGTCGGCATTGTCGTCGCGATTCTGGTCTTCATCTTCCTCGGTACCATTTCAACCGTCGGTTTCCTGCTCGGCGCGATCCTGTCGGGCGTCGCGGGCTATATCGGCATGAACATCTCGGTTCGGGCCAATGTCCGCACGGCACAAGGTGCCAGCGAAAGCCTGCAGACCGGTCTCACCGTCGCGTTCCGCGCCGGTGCAGTCACCGGCATGCTGGTCGCTGGCCTCGCATTGCTGGCCATTTCGATCTTCTTCTACGTGCTGACCACCCAGATGGGGCTGGCCGCCAACGACCGCACGGTCATTGACTCGCTGGTCGCGCTGGCCTTTGGCGCATCGTTGATTTCGATCTTTGCGCGTCTTGGCGGCGGTATCTTCACCAAGGCAGCCGACGTCGGCGCCGATCTGGTCGGCAAGGTGGAAGCGGGTATCCCCGAGGATGATCCACGCAACCCTGCAACGATCGCCGATAATGTTGGTGACAATGTCGGCGATTGCGCGGGTATGGCTGCCGACCTGTTCGAGACCTATGTCGTGACCGTTGGCGCCACGATGGTGCTGCTGGCGCTGCTGTTCGGCGATCTGGTCGGCAGCACGATGCTGTATGACCTGATGTCGCTGCCGCTGATTGTTGGCGGTGTCTGCATCCTGACCTCGATCATCGGCACCTATATGGTCCGGCTTGGCAAGGGCACGAACATCATGGGCGCGCTGTACAAGGGTTTCATCACCACTGCCGTGCTTTCGATTCCGGCGATCTGGTATGTCACCATGCAAACGCTGGGTGACATGAACACACCGATTGGTGTCGCACTGGACGGCACTGGCGGATTTACCGGCATGGCTTTGTTCTGGTCGATGATGGTGGGTCTGGCGGTTACCGGCCTGATCATCTGGATCACCGAATATTATACCGGCACGCAATATCGTCCGGTGCGGTCGATCGCAAAATCTTCGGAAACCGGTCACGGTACCAACGTGATCCAGGGCCTGGCGATTTCGATGGAAGCCACGGCCTTGCCGACGCTGGTCATCGTGGTAGGCATCGTGGTCGCCTTCCAGCTCGCTGGCCTGATCGGCATTGCCTTCGCGGCTACCGCCATGCTGGCGCTTGCCGGCATGGTCGTGGCGCTGGACGCTTATGGACCGGTGACGGATAACGCGGGCGGCATCGCCGAAATGGCGGGCCTGGACGAAAGCGTTCGCAACAAGACCGATGCGCTCGACGCCGTCGGCAACACCACCAAGGCGGTGACAAAGGGCTATGCCATCGGTTCTGCCGGTCTCGCGGCGCTGGTATTGTTCTCGGCCTATACCGCTGACCTGAAGGAGTTCTTCCCGAACCTCGAAGTCAGCTTCAGCCTTGAAAACCCCTATGTCATCGTTGGCTTGCTGCTGGGTGCCTTGCTGCCCTATCTGTTCGGTTCGATGGGCATGACCGCTGTTGGCCGCGCTGCTGGCGACGTTGTCAAAGACGTCCGCGAGCAATTTGCCAGCGATCCGGGCATCATGGCGGGTACGTCGCGTCCCAACTATGCACGGACCGTGGATCTGGTGACCAAGGCGGCGATCAAGGAAATGATCCTGCCATCGTTGCTGCCGGTACTCGCACCGATCGTGGTCTATTTCGCGATCACTGCGGTAGCGGGTCAGGCCAATGGCTTTGCGGCTCTGGGCGCCTTGCTGCTCGGCGTGATCGTCTCCGGCCTGTTCGTTGCCCTGTCGATGACAGCGGGTGGCGGTGCCTGGGATAATGCCAAGAAATATATCGAGGACGGCAATCATGGCGGCAAGGGTTCGGAAGCCCATAAAGCTGCGGTGACCGGTGATACGGTCGGCGATCCCTACAAGGATACCGCGGGCCCAGCCGTCAACCCGATGATCAAGATTACCAATATCGTGGCATTGCTGCTGCTCGCAGCGCTTTATGCGGCGCAGGGCGGTATGTAACCGGACCGAATAACCGTTAGTCTAGGGCTCGTCGAAGGGCGCCTATCGTCGAGAAGCATGGTTCGACAGGCTCACCACTAACGGAATCCAGTTTGACCCCGCCGGAAGCGATTTCGGCGGGGTTTTTCGTGGTTCCGATCCGGCAAAGGCCGCTGGTGCAGCGTTAATCACATATTACCCATTTCGCGCTAGCGATGCTGCCAGCAGAAACTGGATTGCGAGCGGGTGAATATCAATGGATTTAAGCGGACTACAGAAGATGGAGGGCAAAGATATCGGGGCTTGCCGGCTGCCCGAAGGCCTGTCCGAATTCAAATATCGAGCGCTGTTCCATCCCGTTCCCGATATCGACGATAGACTGATCGCTGCATGGACCGACCTGGCCAAAGAGGCCAGCGAGCCGAACATATATTATGAACACTGGTTTTTGCGGCCGGCGCTGGCCGCACTGGACCATCACCCGGACCTTCGCCTGTTTCTGCTGTGGGCCGCAGAACCCGGACAGTCGCAACTGCTCGGCCTTCTGCCAATCGGACCCGCCAGCCGGTTCGGGCGCTGGCCGGTGCCGCATATCCAGAACTGGATGCATCACAATTGTTTTCTCGGCACGCCACTGGTCCGCAAGGGCTTTGAGAAGAACTTCTGGGAGCAATTGCTGATCGCCCTCGACGGGAGCGCATGGCTCGGCTTTCTGCATATCAATGGCATGACCATCGGTGGTCCGCTGGATCAGGCGATGCGAGCAGTCTGCGCCAGCCAGAAACGCCGCTGCGATCTGGTGCACAGCGAGGCGCGGGCATTTTTGCAAAGCACCCTCGGTTCGGAGGCATATTTTCAGGCGACCGTTCGGGGGAAAAAACGCAAGGAACTGAGGCGACAGGCCAAGCGACTGGATGAATTGGGAGAAGTGACCTACCACCAATATTCCGGTGCCGAAGGCCTCGACCAGTGGATTGACGAATTTCTGCACCTGGAAAAAACCGGCTGGAAAGGCCTCGGCGGTTCGGCGCTCGATTCCTCGGAGCAGACACGGGAGTTTTTCCGCGATGCCCTGATCGGTGCGGCGCGGGCGGGGCAGCTCGAACGATATGATATCCGGCTTGAAGGCACGCCTCTGGCAATGCTGGTGAATTTCCATAGCGGTCACGGCAGCTTTTCCTTCAAGACCGCCTTTGATGAAGCCTTTTCCCGCTTTTCCCCCGGCGTGCTGCTGCAACTGGAAAATCTCAAGATACTCGAAAACCGGTCGATTGCCTGGATGGACAGCTGCGCTGCGGAGGATCATCCGATGATCGACAGCATCTGGTCCGGACGCCGCCATATCGGGCGTTTCTCGATTGAACTGAAAGGTGTCCCGCGCCGGGCAGTTTTTCGCGGCCTGCGGCTGGGCGAAAGGCTGATGGGAACGATCAAGGGGCGGACAATTTTTGATCCGACGGAGGGACAGCAATGAACCAGATTTCCAGCAAGGACAGCTTTCGTCCACATGTTTTTGGCGACGATAGCCGGCGGCAATTCGATAGCTGCTATCCCGAACAGGCGGGGCTGCTCGATCACCAGATGGCATCGCACGAGCTGCTGACTCTCGATGCGCTGGCCGAGCTGGGAACGGCGTTGCCAGCAAGCAGCGTCGAATATAATCCGGGCGATCTTCCCGTTGGCATCAAGCCGGAGGATGTGCCTGGCAATGGCATGACCATCGGTGACACGATCCGGATGATCGATAGCGCTGCGAGCTGGGCGGTGCTCAAGAATATCGAGCAGATGCCGGAATATGAGGCGCTGCTGCAATCGCTGCTCGCCGAAATCCGGCCGATACTGGAGGCCAAGACCGGCCAGATGCTCAAGCCGCAGGGTTTCATCTTCGTTTCCTCGCCCGATGCGGTGACGCCTTATCATTTCGACCCGGAACATAATATCCTGCTGCAGCTGCGTGGCGAAAAATGGATGACCACTTTTCCGGCCGGTAACGCTCGTTATGCACCCGATGAAATTCACGAAGGCTATCATCTCGGTGGCCATCGCAATCTGGTCTGGCAGAATGAATTCGAGGCCGAGGGCACGCGCCACCATCTGACCCCCGGCAAGGCGATCTTTGTCCCGGTGATGGCGCCGCATTTCGTCAAGGTCGGGCCGGAACCGAGCATCTCGCTGTCGATTACCTGGCGCAGCGACTGGAGCTTTGAAGAGGCTGACGCGCGGGCGTTTAACGGCTGGCTGCGCAAGCGGGGGTTGAACCCCAGGGCACCGGGACGTTTTCCGGCGCGGAACAGGGCGAAGGCATTTGCCTGGCGGGTACTCAGGAAGCTCGGAGGCTAGCGAGAGCATGGGCTATTGAAGCCCCTCTGCTTCGGAGGAGGGGTTGATGTGGTCGCGAGCCGAAGGTGAGCGCGTTTCCTGATCAGTTAGCCGAAGGTTCATGGCGGCAAAGTGATGTCACCGTGATCCCGTAATTCATGAGAGCTGCCTATCGCGCGTCGTTGCCGCCCGAGCCCAGTTGATGACCGTCAACAATCTTGCCGTAGAAGGTTTCCTGGCCGGCGAAGCTGCGTTTGGCGTTATCTTCGATACTGCCGGTCTGTCGCGGATCCCGCGGTCGCTCCTGACTGTCGACAAACGCCGCGATGTCCCACGCGTCCTGACTGGTCAGGGTTCCGGGGTTGTCGAAGGGCATGTTTGCCTTGATGAATCGGGCAGCGAGGTCGACGCGGGCCATGCCTGCCCCCCAGTTGTAGCTCTCCTTTCCCCACAAAGGCGGATAGACAACCGTGCCGTCGGGCTTGATTGCGCCCTGGCCCTCGGGTCCGTGGCATCCGCTGCAATATTGGTCATATAATGGCGCACCCCGCTGAGGATCGTAGCCAGCGGATGTCATTTCCAGTGCAGGATAGCCGGAGCCGACAACGTCCTTTCCGGTAGGCGCGCCCGTGGCGAGCCAGTGGAAATAGGTCTGCAGATCCCGGTAAATATCGGACCCGGCTGGCGGCGGGACGCCGGAAGCACTGGCGGGCGCGTTCATCGAATAGCGGAAGCATCCCATGATCCGGTCTTCCATCGTGTTGATCGACTTGTTTTTGTTGCGGTATTGCGGATAATTTCCCCAGGCTGCCCACATCGGCGAACTGCCGGCGCGCCGCCCGGAATCCAAATGGCAATTTGAACATGCCATAGAGTTTCCGACATAGGCGGCCGCGTTCACGCCGGGATTGTCGAAAATTGCTTTGCCACGGATGATGGCATCGCCCAGCGGTCCCTCTGGAATTTCGCTCTCTTCGGGCGGCGAGAAGCCTGCAGCGGTAACCGCCCCAGCTTCGAAAGCAGTGGTCGCTTGATCACTCCGGGAGACCCCCACAACGACCAGGACTATTGCCAAGACAGCGCCGGAAATCACAAGAGCGATCCGGCCTATTATACGAGCCAACGGGCTCCCGTTTCTCTCCAGCTCGCGATCAAGCCGATCTTCAAGCAGGTGAATGCTGTTCCAGAAATTACGTGCCACTGCTTTACCCTCGCCGTTGCGCAACCAATTCCGTCTCGGTGCCCTTCGCCAGGTCCTGACCCGGTTCCGCGTTGAAGCGCCCCGGGATTGCCGGGCGCTATCTGGATGAAGTTACGCTGCGATACAGGTTACGTCCAGCATGGCGTAATAGTTTCCCCGCTTGGGGCGACGGAATGTTGCCAACGGACTCAAGCAGTGTTTTGTGGTTGCACGAGAAATAGCCGTGACCGTTGCAACGATCCCAAAGGGGGCAAACTCTATTCCACCGACATTTTAGCGGACTCACATCTTTCTCCATCAATCCAAAGCAATCCCGCTTGACATTCCCCCCGCCACCGTCACTCTCCAGCAAAAAACAGGGAGAGAGAATATGGCCACCGTTGTAACCGCCGCACCGATTACCATGGACGCCTTTATCGAGAAACAGGCGCGGGGGGATGCGGTGGTCAATATCGTGCTGGCGGGCGGGATCAATTACTGGCTGACCCGCGATCTGGCTTTTGTGCCGGGGACGCTGCCGCTGGGCGATACTGATCCCAGTCTGGGCGGGACCCTGGTCGGCATTGCCGTGCTGATGAGTATCTTGCTGACGCTGATCGTCTATCCGATCACCGTGTCGCAGCGCAAATCGGGGAAGGTCACGCCGGGGCTCGCCGCTGACACGCGGGTGGGCTTTGCGCCGTATCTGCTGGCGTTAAAGCATCTGGCGCTGACCCTGATTCCGGCGGTTCTCATCGGGATGGTGCTGCAAGCGGTTGCACCGGACCTGCGTTTTGTGCCGCTGGTCTTTACCGCAATGGTCACCATTATCGCGGCGGTGCTGGCCTATTTCATGTCGAAAAGCACGACCCGGGCGACGCTGAAATTGTGATCATCATTTCCGCATCCTTCACGGTTCCGCCGGTCAATCGCGAAGAGATTATTGCGCTGTGCATAGAGCATAGCGTCCGGTCGCGGGCCGAACCTGGCTGTGTGTTGCATCATATCCATGCGGATTGCGAAGACCCGGCGCGGCTGTTCTATTATGAGGAATGGCAGGATGAGGCTGCGGTTGCAGTGCATTTTGCGGTTCCGGAATCGGGCGATTTTGTGGAGCGGTTGACGGCGCTGGTTGGGGAACGGCCGAAGATCGGGATCTATCGGGCGGAAGCGGTTTCGGCGGCGTAATTGATGTGAAGCAAGTTCCGTTAGTGGTGAGCTTGTCGAACCACGCCTCTCGGATGAGAAGCGCCCTTCGACAAGCTCAGGGCTAACGGGAACCTCTAATTCCGCTCGCGGCATCCATCGCGATTGCCCAAAAATCCTCCCCGGCACGGGGAGGGGGACCGCGCGCAGCGGGGTGGAGGGGGCGTGCGTCTGAGCGCAGCGCCTCGGCCAGAGTCCCCTCCGTCAGCCGCCTTCGCCAAGGCTACGGCGCCTGCCACCTCCCCGCGAGCGGGGAGGATTTCTTTGCCTAGAACTGCTTGCGGAAATCAATCTCGACATAACGGCCGACCGGATCGACAAAGCCGGGTTGATAGCTGAGCGGCACCAGGCCGGTGCCGTCGCGAACGGTCTGGATATCGTTGAAGATATTGTCGACCTTGAAGGCAATGCGGCTGCCTTTCAGGAACGGCAGTTTCTCGGTCAGGCTGCCGCGATCATCGAGATTGACGAACAGCCGCAGGTTGAACGTGGTCAGGTCGGAAAAGCGCAGGTCGGAGCCGGTCAGCCCGCCGTTGACCCGGGTCGCGACCTGATGCTTGCCGTCGAGGCGGAAACCGATGCCGTTGTTGAACCAGCCGCCGTTGATCTCGAACTCGTGCCGTGGGCTGCCACCGGAAGAGCCGATGGCGGATCCGCCCAGCAGATCCAGTTCATCGACGCCGGGCCGGATCAGGATCCGGTCCTGCAGGCGAATGGTGTGAAAAGCAGAGAGCTGCCAGCGTCCGCCGCTCGGGCGGCCGCCCGTCGGCGGACCGCCGCGGGCGCCGGAGGGCCGTGCACTCTGTCCCCCTTCCGGAGGCGCTCCGTCTGCGGGTTTTTCGCCCTGCGCCGCGCCGTCGGGCGCTGCTGCATCCGATGATCGCACTCCCCGCTCCGGTCTTCCCGGTCCGCCACCGCGCCGCTCGCCAAAGCGTTTGGAGAAATCGATGCCGTAGCGAATCCGTTCGCTGCTGACATTGGCATAGTTGACCGGGCGGCGGTCGATTGCAATCAACTGGCCGCTTGGATCGCGAGTCACACGACCGGGAAATGCCGCCTCAATCTCGGGCGTCAGCAGAGGGAAGCTCGACGCGACATTGGTGCTGTTGTTGCGAAAATATTCGCCGAGGAAGCTGAACCCGTCGAGCCATTCGGGGCGGTAATTGACCGCCAGCTTGATATCCCGCCGCTTTTCCGCGAGCAGCGCCGGGTTGCCGCCAGTGGTAATCGCCGCCAGCACGCTTTGGCCATTGACGAAGTCGAAGGTCGTGACATCCGGGGTGATGATGATCGGATTGCCAAGCTGGGAGATGCCGGGCGCCGCTTCCTCGCCAATCGCGGACGCGGTGAAGACCAGCCCGTCAAACGGTTCCCAGTTCAGGCCAAAGCCGAATTCCACCAGACCACCAAAATCGGACAGGTCGGAATAGCCGAGATTGCCGTTGATCGACAATTTGCCAATCGCCTCGACGACGTCGATATTCTCGTCGGCCAGCGGGATATCGATATTGATGCCCGTGCTCAGTTCGTCGCGGCTGAGCCCGGTCGTTGTCAGGACTGCGGCGCGGGTTTCCCGGCTGTCCAGCTGTTGCCGGTTATAGCCGGCGCGGACGGTGGTGGTGACGGTGCCGGAGGGCAGGTTGAGGAGGCTGCCGGAGATGGTGGCGAGGTTGTTGAAAGTCTGATTGACCACGCGGGCGCTGTCGGTGGTCGGTTCGCCGAGCAAGGGACCGAAGCCGGTCGCGAGAGGATCGACCGAGCCCGCATTTATGGCTGCCTGCAGCGCGCTGATATCGCCGGAGCGGTCGGTGTCGCTATTGACTTGCCCGCGGGTGTAATCGCTGGTTAGCGACCAGCGCCATTCGCTGAGATTGCCGTTCAGGGTCAGACCTGCTTGCGCGGTATTGGTTTCCTGGATCCGGTTGAGCGGACCATATTCGGTGAAATAGCGGAACAAAGGATCGCCGGCGACCTGCAGTGTGCCGTTGGGCAGGCCCTGGAGACCCCGGGATTTATCATAGACATACCCACCGTTCAGCGACAGTGCCATGCCATTGTCGAACGTCCGGCTGTAATTGGCATTGAGTTCAACAGTATCCGATGGCGCAACCAGAGTGCGAAATTCGCCGAGATTGACGAGAGCACCCGCCGCATCCTGGACAATGTCCCTCTCGCTTTCGGTGATAGCGGTGTTGTTCTGCCATTCCAGATTGATATTGACCCGGCTTGTCTTGCCGATCTTGGTGATATTGGTTTCGACCTCGGACCGGCCCTGACCACCTTGCGTGGGCACGCCATATTCCGCCGAGGCACTGACCCCGGTATAATTGTCCTTGAGGATGAAATTGATCACCCGCTGATCCGGCCGATAGCCGTACCGCAGCGCCAGCTCCTCCGGAAACACCTGCACCGTGCGGATCGCTTCGGGCGGGAGATCGCGGATTTCGCGGAATCCCGAGGTGCGCTGACCGTTGATCAGCACGACCGGTCGGCCGCTGCCCCGGCCCCGGCCCGAGCTGGTCTGGGAAGAAAGCGCGTCGAGCAGGTCGGAGACCGAGGACGCGCCATAGCTGGCGATATCGGCCTCGCTCAGTTCGATCACCGGCGGTATTTCGGTGACGACGGCACCGCGCGGACGCTCCGCCGTGACGACGATTTCGGCATCGGCATAATCCGTGTCGGCATCGGTGACTTGCGCGACAGCCGGAGCGGCGAACAACAGGCCTGCCAGAGCGAAGGGAGAGCAAGTGCTCAGCAATTTGGGGGAAGAAATCATAACTCGGTTCATAACTCGACAAAGGGGGGAGAGAAGATGTCCGAAATGCCATGCAACACATGCTAATGGTATAATTTCTTTGTATTAAATTGTCGCAGAGAAATTGTACCACCAACAATAGACATTATCATTTTGGCAGATGCAGCTAATCCTTCCCTTTTTGCGCATTTGCCGTTATGGCGCTCTGCAACGCGCGGGATTGCCGCGATAATAGGGAAAATGTACCGCCATATGGCAAAAGAAGAATTACTGGAAATGAAGGGGATGGTTCGCGAACTGCTCCCCAACGCCATGTTCCGGGTCGAGCTGGAAAACGGCCACGAAATTTTGGGACATACCGCTGGCAAGATGCGCAAGAACCGCATCCGCGTGCTGGTCGGCGATGAAGTACTCGTCGAGCTCACCCCTTATGATCTGACCAAGGGTCGCATCACCTATCGCTTCAAATGATGGTATGCCGTTCGTCCTGAGCCTGTCGAAGGACAGCGATCGGCAGGCGGCGCATTTCGGCCCATGGCTTCGACAAGCTCAGCCCGAACGGTCTAGAGGATGTTTGCTGACATGAAACTGGTCCTTGCCTCCTCCAGCCCGCGTCGACTGGAACTGCTTAGCCGTCTTGGCGTCACGCCGGATCGAATCATCTCTCCCGACATAGATGAAACCCCGTACAAGGCCGAATTGCCGCGCGATTATGTTTTGCGTATGGCGCAGGAAAAGGCCGCTGCGGTAAAACGCGAAGATCAGGAAATCCTGCTGGCGGGCGATACCACGGTTGCGGTTGGACGCCGGATATTGGGGCAGGCCGGCGATGCAGCAGAGCAGCGCAAATTTCTGGAGCTGGTCAGCGGCAGGCGCCACCATGTGATGTCCGCTGTCTGCGTGATCGCAGCCGACGGTACGGCGCGCACAAAATTGTCGGACAGCATTGTGAAATTCAAGCGCTTCGAGCCGCGCGAGATCGAAGCCTATATTGCTACCGGCGAAGGCCAGGGCAAAGCCGGCGGTTATGCGATCCAGGGCACGGCGGAAGCCTTTGTGACGTGGATGTCGGGCAGTTACAGCGGCATTATGGGGCTTCCACTCTATGAAACCCGCAACCTGCTGATCAGCGCTGGCTATCCTCTTGGCTGATTTTGCCAATGGCTGGCTTTATGAAGCCGGGATCGGTGAGAACCGGGCGTTGCGGCTCCACGATGACATACTGACGCAGATACGGGTCGAGCGCGTCGATGGACGCGCCAGGGCCGGAGCGGTGGTCGAAGCGAAATTTACCCGGCAATGGGTTGCCGGAAAATCCGGCATTGTGACTCTGCCGGACGGGCAAGAGGCGCTGCTGCAGCCGCTCCCCAAAGGACTGACCGAAGGCTCATCGGTCCGCGTGGAGATTGTCCGGGCAGCGATGACCGAGCGCGGTGGACAGGCCAAACGCGCCAAGGCACGGCCAGCCGATCTGGATAGCCGCTTGGGCGACGGCCCTGACCTGCTGGCAGAACTCACCGCAACCGGATTTCCCGTCAAACAGGTCCATGCCCATGAATCGGATCTCTTTGCCCAGCATGGCTGGCACGAAGCCATCGAACAGGCGGAAACCGGACGGATCGATTTTGAAGGCGGCAGCCTGTTGATCGCTCTGACCCCGGCAATGACCGTCATTGATGTCGACGGGCCGCTGGCACCGTTCGAACTGGCCAAGCGAGCGGCGAGAGAGATGGCTAAGGCTTTGGTTCGGCACGATATTGGTGGCAATATCGGGGTCGATTTCCCGACGCTGCAAGCCAAGACAGAACGCGCGGCCGTTACCACAATTTTTGATGAGCATATGATGGCCAACTGCGAGCGCACGGCGATCAACGGCTTCGGTTTCATGCAGATTGTCAGCCGCAAGCTTCGGCCATCGGTGCTGGAAATCATGCAGACTAATCGCGCGACCAATGCTGCGCTGAAACTGCTGCGTCAGGCAGAGCGGGATCGTGGGACCGGTGCGCTGCGGCTCGCCGCGCATCCGGCGGTAGCGAACAAGTTGAAACCATCTCTGTTGGAACAACTGGCAAAGCGGACCGGGCGGACCGTATCGGTTGAACCACAGGGCGTGACTGCAATCGATGGCGGTTCGATAGGGTAATTCTCGCGGCTGGCGAGTGAACAGCAAGGCTTGCATTTCCGCTGTCCAATCGTCAAAGCCAGCGCATGACAGATATCATCCTCTATGACTATTGGCGCAGCTCGGCGAGCTACCGGGTGCGCATCGCGCTGAACCTCAAGGGCGTCGCTTATACGTCCGTCAACACCAGTCTGCTCGATGGCGACCAGAAGGATCCGGCCTATGTCGCGCGCAATCCGCAGGGTTTTGTGCCGATGCTTTGTATCGACGGGCATGATCTGACCCAGTCGCTGGCGATTATCGATTATCTCGACGCCCAATATGCCGACCCGCCGATGGTGTCCCGCGATCCATTCGAGCGAGCGACCACGCTCGCCCAGGCGATGATCATCGCTGCCGATATCCATCCGGTGAACAATCTGCGGATCTTGAAATATCTCAAGGATGAACTGGGGCAATCGCCTGAGTCGGTCGATATCTGGTATCGCCACTGGATCACGGAAGGCTTCGCAGCGCTGGAAGCCATGGCTCCCGCAACCGGTCTGTTCGGCGGCGATCAGCCCAATCTTGCCGATGTGTGTCTCGTCCCGCAAATGGCCAATGCCCGGCGGTTCGAAACGAATTTGAGCGCGTTTCCCAAACTCGTGCGGATTGATGCGGCGTGCAACGAACAGGAGGCCTTTCGGAAGGCGGCTCCGGAAGCCGTGAAGCCAGCGTGAGAAAATATATTTGTGCGCTGCCCTTGCTGGCGATGAATGTTCCTGCCTGGGCGCAGGAGCAAACCGGCAATGACGACAACGATCAGTCAGCACAGATCATCGTCACCGGACTGCCGGTTTCGCTGGGTGACAAGGCCTATAGCGCAACCGACATATCGATCGATTCTCCGCAACCGGTCGAGAATATATTACGGAACGTGCCCGGTCTGCAGCAATTCCGTCGATCGGACGCCCGGTCTGCCAACCCGACCAGCCAGGGCGTTACGCTGCGCGGACTGGGCGGAAATGCCTCTTCGCGCGCTTTGTTGATCCTGGACGGCGTACCGCAAGCCGATCCGTTTGGCGGCTGGGTGGCCTGGCCAGGCTATGATGCGCTTGCCTTGAAAAGTGCCAGGATAACCCGCGGCGGCGGCAGCGGCGCAGAAGGCCAGGGCGCGATTTCCGGCACCATCGAATTGTTCAGCGACAATGTCGGCGACAGAATCGAACTTGGCGCCGCTTATGGCAGCCGCAACAGCGTGGATGCCGATCTGCTGTTCGGCCGCGAACTTGGGCAGGGGCAGCTGACCATTTCGGCCAATTATGCGCGCGGCGACGGCTTCATTCCGATCATCGAAGGCCAGCGCGGCTCGGTCGATCGTCCGGCAGAATATGAACAGGCCGGGCTAGCCGTGCGTTTTGTCGCGCCGCTGACTGACAGCACCGAATTGCAGGCCAATGTCCGTGCCTTCATCGATGACCGCGAGCGCGGCTTTGCGTTCAGCGAAAATCATAATGACGGCGCCGATGCCAGCATCCGGCTGGTCAACCGCGCCTCGGACTGGCAATGGTCCGCGCTTACCTATGTCCAGATCCGCAATTTCGATGTCAGCTTTGGCGGCGTCGCGGATGATCGCAATGCGGTCAGCCGCGTGTTCGAGCAATATAATGTGCCCTCTACCGGTCTCGGTGCGCGCTTTGAGGTGCGGCCTCCGGTTGGCGACGATATCGAACTGCGCCTTGGGGGCGACTGGCGCCGGACCGAGGGGGAAACCAAAGAGAATTTCTTCTTTGCCGACAATGATACTCCGCGCCGCAGCCGCAGGGCAGGTGGCAGCACCGCGACCTATGGCGGCTTTGTTGAGGCCAGTATGCAGGCTAGCGATGCGCTCGTTCTGACCGGCGGCGGACGCATTGACTTCTGGTCGATCGATAGCGGTTTTCGCAAGGAGATCGAGCTGATCAATCCCTTCCCCGGTTCGGTCAGGACGGACGAAAAATTCACCAATCGCAGCGGCAGTGAATTTACCGGACGCGGGGGTTTTGCTTACGACGCGACCGATGCCCTAACCTTTCGCGGCGCCGCCTATCTTGGCTGGCGCTTGCCGACGCTCAACGAACTGTTCCGGCCATTCCGCGTCGGCGACGATGCAACCGCCGCCAATGAGTTGCTGGAACCGGAGCGGGTCAAAGGCGCCGAGCTCGGACTCGATTGGAGCAGTGGCAGCGTAACCCTTGGCGTTACGGCGTTCTACAACCAACTCGATAATGCCATTGCCAACGTGACATTGGCCAATGGTCCCGGCGTCTTCCCGGGGGTCGGCTTTGTCGCGGCTGGTGCCAGTTACAGCCAGCGCCAGAATCTGGAGGCGATTCAGTCCAAGGGCATCGAAATTGATGCGCTGTTCGATCTGGCAGAACTGGCCGAGGGCCTGACCTTCCGCGCCGGCTATTCCTTTGTTGATGCCAAGGTTGACGGGAGCGGCGATGCCGCGCCGATTGACGGTTTGCGTCCGGCTCAGGTGCCCCGGCACAATGCATCGGGAACCATCCGATGGGAAACCGAAGATGGTACGGGAGCAAGCCTGTCAGCGCGCTATATCGGTCAGCAGTTCGAGGATGACGTCAATATTCTCAGCCTGGCCGACGCGTTCACCATCGACGGCCGGATGGCGCTGGCCGTCAACGATCGGCTGCTGGTCGAAACGCGGGTTGAAAATCTTCTTGATGCGCGGGTAGAGGCCGCAGTCAGTAGCAATGGAATAATAGAACGTGCCTTCCCACGGACATTTTGGATTGGACTTCGTGCTAAAATTGAATAAATATTACTTATGACATTTAACCTTGATGATTTTCTCCCCTACCAGCTGTCGACGGCTTCAAACGCCGCCAGCGACCTGATCGCGAGCGAGTATAAAAGCCGCTTTGGCCTCAAAATACCGGAATGGCGCGTCATGGCTGTGCTGGGAACCCGTGGAGCATCGACCCAGCGGCAGTTGGTGGAGGCGACGTTGATGGACAAGGTAACCGTCAATCGAGCGGTGAAAAATCTGGTTGACCGGGCCTTGCTTGATCGCAGTCCCAATAGCGCCGATGGTCGGTCCCACCATCTGTTGCTGAGCAGCACGGGCCGCGATCTTTATGGCCAGATCCTGCCCGCTGCCCAGGCCATGGACAAGAAGATCATGGCGGTGCTGGGCGCGGAAGAGAAAGCTGATCTGTCGGTGATGCTGGCAAAGATAAAAGAATCCGCAGACGCTATCGCAAAAGCATGAAAAAAGAGCGGCAGTCGCCTGCCGCTCTCCTGATTTTTCAGATTTGCTTCCCGCTACATCATCGCATCGGAGATCGAGCAGGCCGCAGGGCCGAGGATCACGATGAACAGGGTTGGCAGAATGAACAGGATCAGCGGGATGGTCATAATCGCTGGCAGACGCGCGGCTTTTTCCTCAGCCCGCATCATCCGGTCGTTACGGAATTCTGCAGACAGAACGCGGAGCGAAGACGCCAGCGGCGTACCATATTTTTCGGTCTGGATCATCGTGGTGACGACGCCTTTGACATGGTCCAGCGCCACTCGATAGGCAAGATTTTCAAAGGCCTGCCGCCGCTCGGTCAGAAAACCGAGCTCGATTGATGTGAGCGAAAATTCGTCCGCCAGTTCCGGGTAGGCGGTGCCGAGTTCCTTTGAAACGCGACCAAAGGCTGTGTCCACCGTCAGTCCGGCTTCCGCACAAATGACGAGAAGATCGATCGCATCGGGCAAGCCCTTGCGGATCAAGTTGGTCCGTTTGGCGATCAGGTTGTTGACGTAAATATCCGCCCCTTTATAGCCCAGAATGGCAGCACCGGCGAAGACGGCAAAACGCTTGATGTCCGACCAGTCGGCCAGATAATTGAAGCCATATATTGCCAGCGCGGCACCGCCGCCGAGCACGATCGGCAAAACCAGCCGACTGAAGATGATAAGAAACGCCAAATCCTTCGACCGGATGCCTGCCTGTGCCAGCTTCTGTTGCGCTTCCTTGACCTGCGCCTCCTGCAGCACTTGCAGGGACGACAATATGTTGCGCATACGGTCGGTGGTATCATTCTGCTGTACCAGCTTCGCCCGCTTCTTGGTCGTTGAGGCCATGATGCCAGCCTTCAACTGCTCCCGCCGCTTGTTCAGGGCCTGCACCCGTTTTGCCATAGGGTCGCGCACGGTGACGGCCGCATAGATGGCGAAAAATACCGCCGTAGCCGCAACGGCCGCAAATATTGTCGCTACCCAGAGCACGTCGATGCCGAATAATGTTGGTCCGCCGCTAACTGTCATTTGCCTTGCACCTTCATTCTAAATCTCAAAGCTGACCATTTTGGCCATGATGAAGACGCCAATACTCATCCAGCACAAGCCGCCCATGCCGGCGACGATAAGACGTTCTTCGTAGAAAAATCCGGCCAGATAAGTCGGGTTTACCGAATAGACCAGTGCGAAAACAATGAACGGCAGCGAACCGACGATATAGGCTGACGCCTTCGATTCCGAGGACATCGCCTTGATCTTGAGTTTCATCTGGCCACGCTTGCGCAGCACATCGGCGAGATTGGACAGCGTTTCTGCGAGATTACCGCCGGTTTCCCGCTGGATCGCCAAAGTGATACAGAAAAACTGGAATTCGGGCGTGTCCATCCGCTTCGCGCTTTCCTGCAGTGCATCCTCCATCGTTTGGCCAATCTTGATCCGATCGACCACCTTCCGAAATTCCTCGCCCACAGGCCCGCCAACTTCTTTTGCAACGACACCGATTGTTTCTGTGACGGGCAGGCCGGACCGCAGGCCGCGGACGAGCAGCTCAATGGCATCGGGAAAGGAGGCGGTAAACTTGCCAACCCGCCGGTTGATCAGAAATCCGACAATGAAGTGCGGCAGCCCGGCACCGAGCAGAAGCCCGACAAACAGACACAGCAGAATTGGCGCGCCTTTGAGCAGCAGCAGCCCGGAGGCGAGCAGAAACAATCCGCCTGCCGCGTAGAAAAAATAGGAAAGCGGCCAGTTTTTGCCGGTTTTCTCCATGCGGATCGCAAGAATTTCCAGCTTGGTCATATTCTCGCCCTTGGGGCGCGTGGTCTTGCGTCGTGCCGACAATGCCTTTTTCATCTGCGCTTCCACACGCACGTCGGCATTGTCAGAATGGCGATATTTCAGCTTGTCCAGCCGTTTTGCGCCGGCTCTGGACGCAGATGGGCCGGCAAATGCAAAGATGAGCAGGAACAGCACCGCCAGAACGCCAGCAGCCAATATCGCCATTTGCATCATACCCATATTATAATTCCTTTAAAGCTGAAGAGTATCTGCGCCCGCTTCAGACTTTAGGAGCATCCTCTTTTATTTTTTTCGACGGCAGAAGTGACTTCAGATCACCAAATTTTTCGAGCAAAGATTTCTTGTCGCCCATGGCATCCGCGTCGTCACCGACACCAGCGGATCCGAGAACCAGGTTGGTCAGCTCGATGATTTTCGCCGAGGCTTTGCTTGACTTGCCAGCCTCCACCAGCGCCTGACCCAATTTTGCAGATTGGGCGGCAGTTCTGGGGTCATAGGGAACCAGGACGTCGATTTTGCGCTCAATCGAGCCTTCGAAATCCTGACGGCTGATTTCCAAGTTGGAGGTTTGCACCTTATTGGCGACGACATAGACTTTGCTCTGCGCAGCGTGCGATTTCAGCCAGGAGAGCAGGCGAATGCAGTCCCGCGCCGAAGCCAGTGTCAGTTCCGTTACGATGATGGTGGCATTCACGTCGCCGAGCAGATGCGGATAGTTGATCAGCATATCGCGCGGCAAGTCGATCACCGTACAGTCGAACGCAGCGCGAAACTCTTCCTGCAACTGGAAGAACGCGGTGCCGTCGGTCATGATCGGCGAATGGATCGGCGCTTCGGCCGAAAGCAAAGACAGCTTTTCGTTGGCCTTGATCATGGCGCGTTCGATGAAAAGGCCATCGATACGGCTGGGGTTATCGATTGCGTCGATAAGACCGCGACCGGGCTCCAGATCCAGAGAGAGCGCGCCGGTGCCGAAATGGACATCCAGATCAAGCAACGCGGTGAGACGTTCCTTGTCATTGCTGAGCAGCCACGCCACCGAGGTCGCAATGGTCGAGGCTCCGACGCCGCCACGTGTGCCGATTACCGCGGTTGAAATATGCGGTTTTTCGGCTTGCGGATCTTCGTTTTTCGGCGCGTTGAGCACTGCTTGCGCCTGAGCCAATACGTCGCGCAACTGTTCCGGGCTAAACGGCTTCAGCAGATAATCCTGCAAGCCGCTAACGATCAAATCGCGATACAGTCGGACGTCATTGACCTGTCCCATGGCGACCACAACAGTGCCCGGTTCGCAGACTTCGGCCAGCGAGTTGATGTCGTTCAACGGGTCACCCGATTCCGACAGGTCTACCAGCAGGATATTGGGACTGGCGGATACGGAAAGGGTCTGAACAGCATTGCGCAGTCCGCCCTTGTTACATTTGTCGACCGACCAGCCCATTTCTTCGGCGACCGGACGGAGTATCTCTAGCGTGTCGTCGTCACAGACAAATGCCGCAAACGGTTCACGTCCACCGGCTGAACCAGGTTTCCAGGGAGCGTTCATTATTGTCCTCCAACTTTCTTGTCACGATAAGCCCGAATAGCCTTGGATGCCTGCGCCTGATCTTCACCATCGGCATTTTCGCCGCGGACAAGATCTTCCGGATTGGCGATCATGGCCGACAGCGTGCTATTCGTACCGCAGCCATAGTTGGCACTGGTCCGTGCCTGAAAATCGGTGTGGCTGCGATGGCTGAAATCGGGGCAACCCGGTACAGAAGCTGACGTGCGCGTTACGACCACCCGCATCAGACCAGCGGGAACATAGCCTTCGGTTACCGGCGCCTTGTCGCTGACCAGCAGACCGTAGCTGGCGACAATATTTTCGACTGCCGCTTTGGCGACGGGGCTCGCAGCATAGCTTGGATCATCGATCGAAATGCGGTCGCCATAACCCAGATCGAGCGCATCGAACCAGCCGGACAGCCGATTTTGTTCGGCCGTCGACAGTCCGCCAGCACCGGTGTTCAGATCCAGTACGAAATTCGCTTTGGATACAACCGGTTGGCGCTCGCTATAAACGCTGCGGTTCGCGGTGGTGCTGCCGCATGCCGTAACCGAGAGCCCGAGGGCGGTGATAAGTGCCATTGATACGATGCGCATGATCTGTTCTCCTGACCGAGCTTATTTGTCGAAACTGAAACCGGGAGCGGTGCCGCCAGGTTTGTTGGATTTTTTCGCCGATTTGGCGGGGGCCTGAGTCTCCAGGCTGCCAAAGCTCTGGGTCGCCGGTGGTGTCGGAGCCACGCTCGGCTTGGGTCTGTCGCCGCCGGATCCGGAGTGGTTGCGGTTCAACAGGAACCGTTCCGCATCGTTGGCTGCCTTGAAGCCGTCGGTAGGCAAGACGATCTCGCTGTCGCTGACCGGTTTCACCAGATAAGGTGTGACCACGATCATCAGCTCGGTTTCATTGCGACGGTAGCCATCGGACTTGAATAGCGTACCGAGGATCGGAACATCGGCCAGACCAGGGGTCTTGTCGATTGCCGAGTTATAGCTATTCTGCATCAGGCCAGCGATCATGAAGCTTTCGCCCGACCCCAGTTCAACCGTAGTTTCCGCTCTGCGAGTTGACACGGCCGGAATGCTGAAACCATTAAGAACAACAGCGCCGTTTGAGGTGATTTCCGAAACTTCTGGAGCAACGCGGATGGAAATCCGCCCGTTCGAGAGCACGGTCGGCGTGTAAGACAGGCTGACACCGAAATTCTTGTACTGCACGGTTACTTCGCCCAGTCCGGTCGAAACCGGAATGGGAAATTCGCCGCCCGCCAGAAAGGTTGCTGTTTCTCCCGAGATGGTGGTCAGGTTCGGCGATGCCAAAGTACTGACCAAACCAACGCGTTCGGAGACGTCTAATGCTGTGGCGATATCAAGACCAAACAGACGGCCTGCTGCCTGGATGGTGTTCAGACCAGAAGCGCCGGCATAGTTGAATGCGGTGCCACTCGCAGTCACGAACTGCCCGCTTACCGGGTCGAACGGAAGGGAGACCGATCCTGCCGGCAAACCGAATAGTTGCGATGCGTCAAGCTGGGGAAGATTGGCTGTGGCAGCTGTGATCGAACCAAAGTTGCGACCACGAGACACACCAAATTGGAAGCCGCCGGTGGTATCCCGGGTCAAAATATTGCCGTTGATCTCTTTGGCGAGCGAACGGCTGACTTCGGCGAAGCGGACCTTCAGGTTGACCTGCATCGGCGTCGCCGTTTTCAAGCGGCTGACAACGCGAGTTTCACCACCGACAAAAGCCTGCACGAGGTTTTCCGCTTCCTCGGCATCATCCGGGTTGGCGATCGTACCCGTCAACAGGACGAAATTATTCGTCGTGCTGACCGCGATACTCGCATCCGGCATCGCCAGGCTGAGCATCTGATCAATCGAAGAAATTTCTGCACCGACCGAGACTTCAGCCGAGTAGATAACCTTGCCGGAGGCACTGGTTGCATAAAAGCTGGTCTGGCCACCCTTTTTGCCGAAGATATAAATTTGGCGCGGGGACCGGACCTGGACATCGGCAATGTTGTTTTCGGCAATGAAGATATCTTCAATCGGGGAAGGCAGAGTGATCAGCTTGCCCCGGCCAACCGCAACGGAAATGCGGGAATCGGGCTGTGAGATGTTTACCGACTGGGCATTCAGCGCTGTCGCGTTGTTGGCAGCCAAAGCCAGGGCGAGGGCGGCAACGACGGCAACGCCGAGTGCCTTTTTCGCCGAACGGCTATGCTGTGCATATTCTACGGCCATTACTTGTCTCCAAACTCGATTTCATTGACCGCGTTGCCGCGTGCGACGCGGACGACCGGACCTTTGGGTTTCTCTTTTTCGGCCAGTGGCGGTGGCGAGCGCGTTTCAAAGCGCGACACGTCGCCTCCGGTCGAGAAGGTTGATTTTGTGCTGGTTGGTCGCGCCGCCAGCGAACGGATCATGTCCGCTTCCACAACCGGATCATCGGTTTTTGGCAGCTTGATTGCGCCGGAAGCAATCG
>PFJE01000027.1:464-12212 GCA_002783865.1 Sphingomonadales bacterium CG_4_10_14_3_um_filter_58_15 | reverse complement strand
CCATCGTGACCATGGCGCCGGCCAGATGGACTGCAAGCAGCATGGCCGCGCCCGCCGACAAGAGCCTTGGCGAGAGGTTCATGAACAAGGGCAGCAAAAGTCCGGCCAAGGCATAGCCGCGCAATATATCATTATTGGCAAGCACAACCGCATGGACTAGGCCGAACAGGAACAACACCGCCATGCGCGCCAGATGCTTCCGGTATTTATTTGCCTCGTCTCTGGCCAGCATCATATAGGCACCCGCGCCGAACAGCATCGCGAAAAGCGTGCGAAACTTGTCCTCGACAAGGATGAAGCTGAAGGCCCAGACGGCGATGTCGGAGGGATCACCCCCGCCCCATACGACGGGGTTGAGATAGGCCTGTTGCGGCATCGCGAATATATAGACATTCATCAGCACGATGCCGATGACCGCCAGCCCGCGCAATGCGTCGAGGGCCACGATCCGGTTGGCTGGCTGAGGCGGCTGCGCAAACATCGCGCAAGCCTATAGCGATCTCTTTGCGCCTTACAAAGCCGCTTTCAACGCTTCGACCAGATCGGTTTTCTCCCAGGTGAAGAAATCGCCCTCTGCCTTGCGGCCGAAATGACCATAAGCGGCGGTCGGGCCGTAAATCGGCTTGTTCAGGCCGAGATGGGTGCGAATGCCCTTGGGGGTCAGGCGCACCAGCTGCGGCAAGATTTCTTCCAGCTTCTCTTCGCTGACGGTGCCGGTGCCGTGCAGATCAACATTGATCGACAGCGGTTCGGCCACGCCGATTGCGTAGGACAACTGGATCGCGCAGCGCTTGGCGAGGCCGGCAGCAACGATATTCTTGGCGAGATAGCGCGTGATATAGGCGGCCGAACGATCGACCTTGGTCGGATCCTTGCCGGAGAAGGCACCGCCGCCATGCGGGCTGGCACCGCCGTAGGTGTCGACGATGATCTTGCGACCGGTAAGCCCGGCGTCGCCGTCCGGGCCGCCAATTTCAAACCGACCGGTCGGGTTGACGTGGATCACGGTGTTGTCGGTGATGAAACCTTCCGGCAGCACCTTGTGGAATACGCCCATCACATAGTCGCGCAATTCCTCATATAATTCCGGATTGTCGCTATCCTTGTAATAGCCCGGCGCATGCTGGGTCGAAACGACCAGGGCGACCGCCTCAACCGGCACTTCATTGACATAGCGCAGAGTCACCTGGCTCTTGCTGTCCGGCTCGAGAAAAGGTGCCGCGCCGCTGTGGCGATCATTCGCCATCTGCTTCAATATCTGGTGCGAATAATGCAGCGTAGCCGGCATCAATTCCGGGGTTTCGTCGCTGGCATAGCCGAACATGATTCCCTGATCACCGGCGCCTTCATCCTTGTTGCCGCTTTCATCAACGCCTTGCGCGATATGCGCCGATTGCGGGTGCAGATAATTTTCGAATGTCAGATTCTGCCAGTGAAATCCGTCCTGCTCATAGCCGATTTTCTTGACGGTTTCACGGACGGCGGTCTGGATTTCTTCCTGCGCGCCGGGTGCCCAATTGCCGTTGGTGTCGATCATGCCCTTGCCGCGAACCTCGCCTGCCAGAATCACCCGATCGGTGGTGGTCAGGGTTTCGCAGGCCACCCGCGCTTCCGGATCTTTGGACAGGAACAGATCTACGATGGCATCGGAAATCTGGTCGGAGACCTTGTCGGGATGGCCCTCGGAGACCGATTCGGAGGTGAAGATAAATTCTGAACGCATGATAAATTCCTGATTTTTGGTCAGAAAGCGGCTGACCGATGGGACATAAGGAAAAGTTTATATGCGCTTTAACGAGCGCGCACGCGGATGGCAATGGCAGATAGCAGCAAAATCAGCGCCAAACCGAGCGGCAAGACGTTGCCATATCGCGCGAAAAGCGGTGGAACCTTGGCCTGCGGCAGTTGGCTGTCGATCCGGCCCGCTTGCCCCATCGGCACGCTGGCCCTGATCGTTCCATTGGCGTCAATCACCGCCGAAATGCCGGTCGGCGTGGATCGGATCACCGGCAGTCCCTCTTCAATTGCCCTGAGGCGCGCCTGCGCCAGATGTTGCGGCGGGCCCCAACTGCCGAACCAAGCATCGTTGGACGGATTGAAGATGAAGTCGGGGCGATTGTCCGGGTCGACCACCTGTCCCGAGAAGATGATTTCATAGCAGACCTGAATCCCGGCCTTGCCAAATTTGCCAAGATCAATCGAACGGGCACCGGGTCCCGGCCAGAAATCAAAATCACCGGGTGCCAGACGGGAAAGGCCGATGGCCGACAAAAATGGCCGCATCGGCAGATATTCGCCATAAGGCACGAGATGTGCCTTGTCGTAGCGGCCGACCAACTCGCGCTCCGCATCCATCGCAAAGACGCTGTTGCGGGCACCGGCAGCGCGACCGCCCGCTTCATCAAATTCCAGCTTGAGCGCGCCAAGAACGAGCATATCGCCGGGCTTCATCAGACCGCTCAGTTGCTGACGGACAAATTCCGGCGGGCGGCCATAATAATAGCGGGTCGGATAGCCGGTCTCGAGATAGTCGGGAATCGCCGCTTCCGGCCAAAAAATGATGCGCGGTTGATTGTCCTCGCGCAACGTCAATTGCGCCAGTTTTGACAGATTTTGCTCTTCATAACCGGCCTGCCATTTGTCCTGCTGACCGATGTTGGGCTGGACGACCGTGATCAGCGGCTGGTCGACTGCAATCGGCTTTTGCTCATGATGAGGCACCAGCAATAGTCCTGCGAAAACCAGAATGAGCGGCAATGCGGCCTTCCATCGCCGTTGAAACAGCAGCCACAGACCTCCTGCTCCGGCAAACAGCAGCATCGACAGGCCATAAGAGCCGATAAACATGGTAAGATCGGCCATCCGGCCAAGCGGCAGTGCGATCACCCCCAGCGGGCTCCAGATAAAGCCGCTGAATAGCCAGCTGCGCAGCCATTCAAAGATAATCCACATTCCGGCTAGCGCGGGAATGAACGCCAGTGGCCTCTCCTTGCCGATCCACCAGGCGCCCAAGGCCGCCAGCGCCGGAAAAACCGCCAGATAGAGCGACAGCAGGACCACCGCCACATAGCCCAGCCATTCCGGCATCGCGGCCTGAAAGGTAAAGGCCTTGGCGATCCAGTTCAGACCGATAATGAAATGGCCCAGGCCGAACAGCCAGCCGCTGAAAAAAGCGGCTTTGCGGCTCTGCACCTGGATCAGGATCGCCATCCACAAGGCGAGCATCAACAGGGTCAGCGGCCAAAGATTGAGCGGCGCGAAGCCGGTGGCGCTCAGGCCCCCCGCAAGCAGCGAGATTCCATAAGGATGGCGGGCGATGATTTTCTGGATTTTTGACACCGGCGGCTTTTGCCGTGTTCGCGATCACCATTCAATTGCTAATTGCCGTTACCGCCATTTGCTTGCTATTGTCCGCCGATGAATATTGTTCCCATGCTGATGCTCGCGGTTTCGCAACCGGCAGCCAGCCCGCCCGTCCCGCTCGACCAGATGCAGCGGCGCGACCTGTCTTGTGTCGCGGTGCTGGCGATCATCGCTTCGGAACAGGAGCGCGGCATGGAGAGTGCACTCGATTATCCCCTGCTTTCCGAACGCGGCGCAACCTATGCCGCTATGGTCGGCCAACGGATCATGGACGATACCGGTCGGACCAAGGAACAGGTGCGGGACGATATATTGGCGGCGGTGGCAGAACAGCAAACCATGGCGCAGGGCGCCGACGAGCCGGACGAACTGGTCCGAAGCGAAATGGCGACCTGCCTGCCGTTGCTCGATGCTGCGGTACCGCCCAAACCAAAGCCCGATCTCACGCAATGCGCCGGGATGCTGCAACTCGCCTATGAGGAAGTCCACAACCGCGAAGGCCTGTCCAAGACAGCGCAGGATCTGAAGACGCTGGCCGCCGTGCTCGATAGCCGTGCCCGCGATAAAATGCGGGCCGAGGGTCTTAGCGGTCAGGAAAGCGATACACTGTTGACCCAAAGCCGCGAAGCGATGCTGGCCGAATCAAAAGAACTGGAGTCGAAGGGTCAAAGCTCCAATATCGATTTCGACCATTGTTTCGCCCTTGCCGCACCAGAAGAAAAGCAGTCCCGCAATGAACACTGAACCCGTCACCGCCCTGCGCCCCTTCCATCTTGCCTTCCCGGTCCATGATCTCGACGCCGCGCGCGCTTTCTATGGCGACCTGCTCGGCTGCGAAGAAGGCCGCAGCGCCAGCCACTGGATCGACTTCAGTCTGTTCGGGCACCAGATCGTCACCCATCTCGACGAGCATTTCGATCCCCGGCCGCTGATCAATCCTGTCGATGGCGAGCAGGTTCCCGTCCCCCATTTCGGTGTCGTGCTGACCATGTCCGCCTGGCAGGCTCTTGCCGACCGTCTGGCAGCCGCCGATATCGCCTTCGTCATCCCGCCAACGGTCCGTTTCAAGGGACAGGTCGGCGAACAGGCGACGATGTTTTTTCAGGATCCGAGCGGCAATGCGCTGGAATTCAAAGCCTTTGCCAGCGATGACCAGCTATTCGCCAGAGACTAGCGGGTCGCGAGTCCTTGGTTCCGGAAGGCATAAATCCTCCCCGCTTGCGGGGAGGGGGACCGCGCGCAGCGTGGTGGAGGGGGTGTGCGTCTAAGCGCAGCGCCTGGACCCGAACCCCCTCCGTCAGCCCTGCGGGCTGCCACCTCCCCGCAAGCGGGGAGGATTTATCCTGGGTAGAGATCCATCCCCAGGGGATGGGTGAGGATTAATTTTCCTGTTCCAGAGCATGCTCCAGTCGCCGTTCCGCTATGTCGCGGGCCGAATCGCGGGAGAGACCCAGCGAACGGGATAACCGTTCGCCGATCAACGCATCGCCCAGCGCCATCAGCACCAGCGTCAGCGTGTCTTCATGCATCTCGCGATCTTCATGACCTTCCTCGCCCATATCGTCGACCAGGGCGTGGATCGCGTCGACGATCGGGTCGAGCGCATCTTCATTGCCGGTCAGCATCATCCACGACCAGAGCGCCGCGGCACCCTGTTTGTCAAAGGCATCGAAGGTCAGATCGACAATATCGCGCACGCTGCCTTCCCCGGAGCGGGATTTCAGGATCGCCTGCGCGATCATGCCGCAGACCTCGTCCGACAGATAGGCGGCAAGCGCCTTTTGCAGGCCGGAAGCCGAACCGAAATGATGCAAGAGATTGGCATGGGTCCGGCCAATCCGTCCGGCCACGGCCTTGAGCGTAACCGACTGCGGACCCGTTTCGATCAGCAGATCGCGGGCGGCGGCCAGTGCCATGCCACGGCTTTCTTCAGGGGAGAGACGACGCTTCGCTATTGACATTTATGTAAGCAGCCCTATTTTCATTGATGTTAGCTATAGTCTGCATTTCGCAAATTGGAAGCATCTGATGAATATGCTCGGCTCCGTCACCACCCAACCGGAAACCATCGCCACCCCCACGCCTGCCGGCCATGAAATCACGCCCCGCGATCGCCGTTTCGGTCGGCAAGCCAACTTTAATCCAGACAAATATTGGCAAAATGGCGACCCGATCGCGACCGCCTTCTACAATTGCCTGTCGCTGACTTTCCCGCGTGGCGAGGCGTTTTTCATCGAAAGCGTGAAAGAATTCCGCGATCAAACGCCGCAAAAGCTGCAAAAGGAGATCCGCGCCTTCATCCAGCAGGAAGTGATCCACAGCCGCGAACATCTGGCGCTCAACCGCCGGGTCGAGGAAAGTGGCTATGACACCAGCCGGATCGAACAGCGGATCACCGAATCACTAGGCATGACCAAGGGTCGGCCCAAGATCACCAATCTGGCGGCGACAATGATCCTCGAACATTTTACCGCGATCATGGCGCAGCAATTTCTCGCCAATCCGCGACACTGGAAGGATTCGGACGAGGAGACCGCCGACCTGTGGCGCTGGCATGCACTGGAAGAGATTGAGCACAAGGGCGTCGCCTATGACACCTGGCTCTACGCGACCCGCGACTGGAGCCGGTGGCAACGGTGGAAGGTGAAGGCGCTGATGATGCTTATCATCACCCGCAATTTCTGGGGCAACCGCTGGAACGACTCGCTCGACCTGCTCGCGCAGGACGGCATGACCGGATGGCGGGTAAAACTCAGGCTGCTGAAATTCCTGCTCGTCGAGCCAGGCATTGCGCGGGCGATCATCATTCCATGGTGCAAGTTCTTCCTGCCCGGATTTCATCCGTGGAATGAAGACGACCGGCATCTGATCAAGCGCGCCGAAAGCGACTATGAAGCGGCACTGACCGGGCGGCCAGCGACCGCTTAAAAGTCAGCGGTCAATGCGCCGCTTTGCTCATGTCGACTTTTTCGATCCATTCCGGGAAAAAGCTGGGTTCCCGGGTGGACCAGCCGGGTGCGGTCGCAGCGGCTTCGCTGATCGACTGCAACAGGCCCTTGCGGGTTTTCGGGTGCAAATGGGGAAGTGCGGCTGCCGCACAGAAGGCGCCGGGTAGCCAGGGACGCGAATCCGGACCCAACAGGCGCTCATAGAGAAAGCGAAATGCCGGAAAACTGTGGATACGGCCCTGCCCCAAATCATAAGCGGCGAGCGAAATCAGCGACGGCATGAAGGCTTCGATACTGTCGATCGCGCAATCCTGGGGGATGGTCTTGCGGATATCGGCAAGCTTTTTGTACAGGGACATCTGAACCTTGATTCCTGCTTCCTCGACTTTGTCCCGCGACCATGTTTCAATCGCATCGGAACGATCAAGACCGACATCCAGCGAACGGCGGATATAGCGCTGGGCCGCAGAGCTAAAGCCCGCGAATTCTTTCATCTCGGCCAGCGTCATGGCGCCGGGAACGGATCGTATTTCCTTGGTCATGCTGTCGCAACTCCTCGTGGACTCATCCCACGAAGACATTTGACCCCAACATGGTTAGCAATTCGTTAAATATGTCCGGATTAATTGCGCTGCGGACCTCGAAATTCGGAAAATTGCGCGTCAGGCTTATAAAGTTTCGACCAACCGCAAGCCTGTTTCGACCGGTCACGATTCCCCTAGAGACAATGGATACCATATTGCCCTAAGCTGCCTCGAAATGATGAATTGAATCTATATGAGAAAATTTGAACTGGGAAATCACAAGCCGTCGGTCGGCCATCAGGTTGCAATCCTGTCGATACTCGGATTCTGGCTTTTCTATGTAATCGTGCTGACGCTGCGGGCATCGATCGGCGACTGGCCGGCGCAGGGCGAGATGGCGCTGCGCCGCATTGTCGTGACCATTTTCGGCATCGGCATCACTTATCTGCTCTACCTGTTCCTCCGGCAGTTTGAGGACAAGGCGCTGTCGACCCGGATCATCACTGCCTTCGCTGCCGCGATCCCCTGCGCCATCATCATCGCCTGGTGCAATCATTACGTGTTCAACATCTATTATCCGGAAAATCTCTGGGACGAGGCGCATGTCGAGGAAATGCGCAAATATATGGCGCAGGACAATTTTGCGCTCAAATCGATTTCCGAAGACGCCACCTCGCGCTTTTTCTTCATCGTCAGCTGGGCCTCGCTCTATCTGACTCTGAGCTACGCCGGCGAAGTCCGCAAGGTCGAACGCAAGGCCGCCCGCTTCGCCCAGGCCGCGCAGGATGCCGAGCTGCGGTCGCTGCGCTATCAGGTCAATCCGCATTTCCTGTTCAACACGCTGAACAGCCTCAGCACCCTGGTGATGCGCAGCCAGCCGGAAGAAGCCGAGGAGATGATCCTCAACCTGTCGAAATTCTACCGCACCAGCCTGTCCGGTGATCCGCTGGAAGATGTGCCCCTGTCCGAAGAAGTGCATCTGCAGAATCTCTATCTCGATATCGAGGCGGTTCGCTTTCCCGAACGGCTGCGGACAAAAGTGCATATTCCCGACGAATTGCTCGGCGTGCTGGTGCCCGGGCTGATCCTGCAGCCGCTGGTCGAAAATGCGATCAAGCATAGTGTCGCGCACAGCAAACGACCGGTCACGATAACGATCAGCGCCCGCTCCGACGGCGACAATCTGATCCTCACGGTTGCCGATGACGGCGATCCGCGACCGGTGGATCTGCAGGATGATGGCAAGAGCAGCGGCATTGGTCTGGCCAATGTCCGCGACCGGCTCGAAACGCGCTTTGGTCGGCAAGCCAGCCTGCAGACTGTACGTCCGGTCGAAGGTGGCTATATTGCCCAGCTGACCCTACCCTTGATGCTGGATAACCCATGATCGACGAGACCGAACCGAAACCGCTGACAACGCTGATTGTCGATGATGAACCGCTGGCGATCGAACGGCTACAACTGCTCTGCGCCCGGCAACCCGATATCAATCTGATCGGCACCGCCAGCGACGGCGAAGCAGCGCTGCGCCTGACCGAACAATTGAAACCCGACCTGCTGCTGCTTGATATCGCGATGCCCGGCAAGGACGGGCTCGACGTCGCGCGGGCGCTGTCCGGCAGGGCCGATGCCCCGGCGATCATCTTTGTCACCGCCTTCGACCGCTTTGCCGTTGAAGCGTTTGATGTGGCAGCGATCGACTATGTGCTGAAACCGGTTGAAAGAGAGCGGCTGACCCTGGCCATTTCCAGGGTCCGGGAACGCACGGCCGAGCCGCGATCCAGCGAAGCGGACGACTCGCCCTGGGCCGAAGAATTCTGGGTACCCTACAAATCGGAACTGCGCCGCATCGTCGCCGCCGAAATCGACCGGGTCGAGGCGGAACGCGACTATATGCGGCTGCATGTCGGCAGCGTCAGCTATCTGCTGCATCAGACCATCACAGGTTTGGAGGAGCGCCTCAATCCGGAAGAATTCATCCGCTTGCACCGCTCGCATCTGGTCCGGCGCGACTGGATCGCCGGCCTCCGCCATGACGGCGGCGGTGTGTGGATCGCATGCCTCAAGTGCGGCACCGAAATCCGCATCGGCCGAACGCACCTCGCGGCAGCCAAGAAGCTTGCCGGACGCTAGTCGGTCGGCAGGTCGGTCAGCAACTTGTCCAAGGTCGCCGGATAGTCGCGAACCCGAATCCCTGTCGCATTGTAAATCGCGTTGGTCACCGCCGCTGCGGCACCGCAGATACCCAGTTCACCAATACCCTTGGCCTGGATCGGGCTGGCCCATTCGTCCCGCTCTTCCAGCAAGACGACCTCGATTTGCGGCACATCCAGATTCACCGGGATATGATATTCCGCCAGATCGTGGTTGACGATATGGCCATCCCGATTGTCGAAAACCAGCTCCTCGGTCAGGGCGCTGCCAATACCCCAGATCATCCCGCCATAGCATTGCGAGGTCGCGGTTTTCTCGTTCAATATCCGGCCCGCACCAAAGACACCGAGCATCCGCTTGACCCGCGTTTCCCCAGTCACCGCATTGACCGCAACTTCGGCGAAATAGGATCCATAGGTCGCCTGCTGCATTTCTTCCAGCGTCTGGCCGGGCTCGATATGACCGACTGCGGAAATCGGCGTACCGTCCAGAACCTCGGTGATCGACCGGGCCGTGTCGCCCCTGCCCGCCTTGCCATCAGCAAGCCTCAGGTCCGCTTCATCCGTACCCAGTTTTTTGGCGATCGCCTTGCGAATATCTTCACAGGCCAGAAAGACCGCAGAACCGGTCGAAGCTGCACCCCAGGATCCGCCCGAACCGGGGCCGGCGGGAAAATCACTGTCGCCCAATTTGGTCTCTATCTTGTCCGCGGGCAGGCCGAGCATCTCGCCCGCAATCTGCGTTAATATGGCATAGGTCCCGGTGCCGATATCGGTCATGTCGGTTTCGACCACGGCGCTGCCATCGGCGAGCAGTGTCACCTTGGCTTTCGCTTCGGACAGGATATTCACCCGGGCGGCCCCGGCCATGCCATGGCCGATCAGCCAGTCGCCTTCGCGCAGCGATCCCGGCTTCTTGTTGCGCTTGTCCCATTCAAATATTTTCGCGCCTTCATCCAGCGCTTCCATGAACCGACGCGAGGAATAGGGAATATCCTGCTCCGGATGCCGGTCCGGCACATTGCGCCTTCTCAGTTCCACCGGATCGATGCCGGACGCTTCCGCCAGTTCGTCCATGGCGTTTTCCAGTACCTGCATGCCAACCGCTTCGCCCGGCGCGCGGACAGAACCGCCGCAGGTCCGGTTGACGCGTGCCACTTCAATGCCGAGGGTGCGGTGTTTGCCGCCATACATGAAATGGGTCGCCTGGGTGACCGGCTCGTAGAAAGTTTCTCCCGGCAGATTGGACACCAGACATTCATGCCCGATTCCGGTCAGCACGCCGTCCTCACCGCAAGCGAGACGAACATGCTGTCGGGTTTCGGACCGGCGCATGGTGGTTTCAAACACCTGTGGCCGTGACAGCGCCACGCATACCGGCTGACCAATTTCTTTTGCCGCGATTGCCGCGGAAACCGCTTCCGGAGATATGCCCAGTTTCGATCCGAAACCGCCACCGACATATGGCGACAGCATCCGGATATTGTCCGGCACGATATGCAGCGCGTCGGCCAGCTCGTTGATATTGAAATTGAGCATCTGATAGCTGCCGCGCAGCGTTAGCTTGTCGCCTTCCCAACTGGCAATCGCGCAATGCGGTTCCATCGCGGCGCTATTGTGGCCCGGCGTATGATAGACTTGGTCGACGGTAAAGGCGGCGTCCTGCATGGCCTGATCGAGATCACCCTGATCGAACTGGTCATCTTCCGGTGTATCGGTCTCGGTGTCATCTGCCTCAGGATCAAAGGAAGCCTGGCCTTCCGCTTCATAGCTGATGCCGAGAATATTCGCGCCATGGCGCGCCTGTTCGAATGTGTCCGCGACCACCAGCGCAATCGGCTGGCCGAAATAATCGACCTGCTTTGATCCCTGCGGCGGCGCTTCATCGGCACCGCCTTGCGCTGGCCGTCTTAGCAAACGGTCATCGGTGATAACTGCGCGCACGCCGTTCTTGCCGATGATGGCGCCGCTCGCCACATCGGTCACCCGGCCCTTGGATATGGTCGCGCGGACCAGCACACCATAGAGCATATCGGGCACGTCCCATTCGTGTGCATAGGTTGCTCGACCGGAAACCTTGAGCGGTCCGTCCGGCCGATCCATCGGCGATCCGACCAGTCCCTGAGCCATATCGTCGAGCCGGTTGCGCGAGTCTGCCTTGTCCATTTTATGATGCGCGGTCATGCGGCTGCTCCTTTATCCGTGGCTTCCTTGAGGACGGACATTAACACCCGTCTCGTCAGCGGTATTTTGAAATCATTGCTGCCATAGCCCTGGGCGTCGGCCAGCAACTGATCGGCAGCCTTGCCGAACAAATCCGCCGACGGCTTCTGGCCGACCAACAGCGCTTCCACATCCTGATCGCGCCACGGCTTGTGCGCCAGTCCGCCAAAGGCCAGCGCCGCCGAAGCGATGGTATCGCCATCCATCTCAACGATGGCGGCCACCGAGCAGAGCGCAAAGGCATAAGACGCCCGGTCGCGGACCTTGCGGTAAATCTGCTTGCCCTCCACCGGCGGCGGCAGAATAACAGCCGTGATCAAATCACCAGCAGTAAGAATATTATCTTTCTCCGGATGATCGCCCGGCAGCAGATGAAATTCCTGAATCGCGACCAGCCTGGTCTCGCCGTCGGCATTTTCAATTTCGATCTGCGCATCCAGCGCGGTCATCGCCACAGCCATATCGCCGGGATAGGTGGCGATACAGGCGTCGCTCGCCCCCAGTATCGCGTGGATCCGGTTAAAGCCCTGCATCGCC
>PFJE01000027.1:0-328 GCA_002783865.1 Sphingomonadales bacterium CG_4_10_14_3_um_filter_58_15 | reverse complement strand
CCATCGCCAACGCGGGATAGTCGGCACGGACGGTCTTGTCGGCGGCGAGGTCGCTGTTCGTGACCAAGGCCCCGATGCGCAGCCCGCCCTCGTGGGCGGTGATCTTCTTCAGGTCCAGACGGTTGATGTCGACCAGCACGTCGGGGGCCATGACCTCCAGCTTCATGAGGTCGAGCAGGTTGGTCCCGCCGGCGATGATGACGGCCCCCTCGGCGGCCTCGGTCGCGGCGTGGCTCGTGTCGGTGGCGCGGATATAGTCGAAAGGCTTCATTCGCTCACCCCCGCCGCATCGCGGATCGCGTCGACGATGTTCGGATAGGCGGCGCAG
>PFJE01000073.1 GCA_002783865.1 Sphingomonadales bacterium CG_4_10_14_3_um_filter_58_15 | reverse complement strand
TGCCCGCACTTCTTCCTCGATTTTGGCGATCGCCTTGTCCTTTTCCGGACCTTCTTCCATCTCGGACAGCTCGTCCTCGATCCGGAAATCGATATTGCCGCCGAGCTGGATGTCGGTGCCGCGGCCGGCCATGTTGGTGGCAATGGTCACCGCGCCGGGGGAACCCGCCTGCGCCACGATATGCGCTTCCTGTTCGTGGAAGCGGGCGTTGAGGACGCTGTGCTTCACGCCTTCCTTGTTGAGGAAGTCGGAGAGCAGTTCGGATTTTTCGATCGAAACGGTGCCGACCAGAACCGGCTGGCCCTTGTCGCTATGCTCCTTGACGGTTTTTGCAATGGCGGCAAATTTGTCGAGGGTATTCTTGTAGAACTCGTCATTCTCGTCGATCCGCAGCACCGGTTTGTTGGTCGGGATGGTGACGACGTTCATTTTGTAGATTTCAAAGAATTCCGCCGCTTCGGTCTCCGCGGTGCCGGTCATGCCGGACAGTTTCGGATACATGCGGAAAAAATTCTGGAAAGTGATCGACGCCATGGTCTGGTTTTCCGGCTCGATCTGGACGCCTTCCTTGGCTTCGACCGCCTGGTGCAGGCCATTGGACCAGCGCCGACCATCCATCATCCGGCCGGTAAATTCATCGATGATGACGATCTTGCCGTCCTTGACGATATAGTCGGTGTCCCGCTTGCGCATGACATTGGCCATCAGCGCTTGGTTGAGGTGATGGACGACCTGGGTGTTTTCAAAGTCATAGAGATTGCTGCCGACCAGCAGACCAGCTTCCTCGAGCAGGCGCTCGGCCTTTTCGGTGCCTTCTTCGGTCAGCGAAATATTGCGTGATTTCTCGTCTTTTTCGTAATCTTCTTCCGTGATGTTCTGAACAACGGCGTTGACCGTCATGTAGAGGTCTGACTTGTCATCGGTCGGCCCGGAGATGATCAGCGGCGTCCGCGCTTCGTCGATCAGGATCGAGTCGACTTCATCGACAATCGCGAAATTGAACGGCCGCTGGACCATCTGGGCGCGTTCGTGCTTCATATTGTCGCGCAGATAGTCGAAGCCAAATTCGTTGTTGGTGCCGTAGGTGATATCCGCTGCATAGGCGGCGCGGCGCTTTTCCTCGCCGATGTTCGGCACGATCACGCCGACTTCCAGGCCGAGGAACGTATAGACCTGGCTCATCCATTCCGCATCGCGGCGGGCGAGATAATCATTGACGGTGACGACGTGCACACCCTTGCCGTCAATCGCATTGAGATAACAGGCCAGCGTCGCGACCAGGGTCTTACCCTCACCGGTCCGCATTTCGGCGATTTCGCCGCGATGCAGCACGATGCCGCCGATCAGCTGCACATCATAATGGCGCTGACCGAGGGTCCGCTTTGCCGCTTCGCGCACGACCGCGAACGCTTCGGGCAAAATATCGTCCAGCGTCTCGCCATTCGCCACACGTTCCTTGAAATAAGGTGTTTTGGCCGCGAGTTCTTCATCCGAAAGGACCTCGACCGAGGGTTCGAACGAATTGACCGCGTCGACCACTTTTTGCATTGATTTGACGTACCGGTCATTGGCTGACCCGAAGATGGATTTGGCTAAACCGCCGAGCATGACATTTTCCAATTTATAGAATTTTCCGGCGAATCAAGCGCCGGGAACAGAATGAATTTAGGGAGAAACGCTTGCCGATCAATATGGGCAAGGATGGAAGTGGCGCTAGGGCGCGCCTTCTTCGTGTTCCAGCTTGTCGCCGGTGTCGGAGCGCATCGCAACCACGGCCCAGATCGGTTTGCTGCCGTCGGTTTTGAAGACAAGTGCCCGGGAAGTGACGACAAGTGCCGGCATGCAGGGCTGAAATGTCGATGAGTGGACACTTGCCGTTGCGGTGGCTGCACATTGATCGGCAACTGCGGCTTCCGACAGATTGGCGGCGCTGCCCAATTCGGGCACCATGCGTTCTTCGGTTGCTGCAGACGCAGGCACGGCCAAGCCGACAGCGTTGAATAGCAGCAACATAAAACTTGCAATATATGCGTTCATGGACAAGGCCCCGTCAATATCAGCGCGTTCTATCAAAACATTGAATAAAGGCAAGTTAAGTGTCGGACAAACTTTCGCCTCTGGCCCCAGCTCAATCTCCCGCATTACCCGCTATAGCAGGCGTAACCTGCCGCATCGCCCGCGCCCGCTACAAAGACTGGGATCGCTGCGATCTGACCTTTGTCGAACTGGCGGCCGGAACATCGGTTGCCGGCGTGCTGACCAAGAGCAAATGCCCCTCGCCGGAAGTCGAATATTGCCGGGAAGCGCTTCAGGGTGGCAAGGCGCGCGGCCTGGTCGTCAACGCCGGCAATGCCAATGCCTTTACCGGCGCGCGTGGCATGGCCGCAGTGCAGAAAATAGTATCGCTGGTATCGGACCATCTCGGATGCGCGGCAGACGAAATATTCGTGTCTTCGACCGGCGTGATCGGCGTGCCTCTGCCGCAGGATAAGGCCGAAGCAGGCCTGAAAGCCGTGTTTGATGCGCAGCCCTGCCATTGGGAAGCCGCAGCAGCGACGATCATGACGACGGACACGTTTCCCAAGATGGCGACCACAAGCGCTGTCGTGGGCGGCCAGACGGTCCATCTCAACGGCATTATCAAAGGGTCTGGCATGATCGCCCCGGATATGGCGACGATGCTCGGCTATATTTTTACCGACGCGACAGTCGAAGCGGCTTTTCTGCAGCAGATGCTGAGCGCGGCGACGGCGAAAAGCTTCAATTGCATCACCGTCGACAGCGATACATCGACCAGCGATACGGTGCTGGCCTTTGCCACCGGGCAAAGTGCCGCCGCTGCCCTGACCTCTTTCGATGACGATGGGGCTGATGCGTTTCAGGCCGCGCTAAGCGATCTGTGCATGCAACTGGCGCATCTGGTGGTGCGCGACGGCGAAGGGGCGAGCAAATTTATCGAAATCGCCGTAACCGGAGCGGATAACGACAACAGCGCGAAACGCATCGCCCTTTCGATCGCCAATTCTCCTTTGGTCAAGACCGCCATTGCCGGGGAAGACGCCAATTGGGGCCGGGTGGTGATGGCCGTTGGCAAGGCGGGCGAGCCGGCGGATCGCGATCGACTGGCGATCAGCTTTGGCGGCGTCACCGTGGCCCGGAACGGCCTGGTTGTGCCGGATTATGACGAAGCACCGGTGGCGGCGCATCTCAAGGGAAGCAAGATCGATATCGCGGTCGATATCGGTCTTGGCGATGGCAAGGCGAAGGTGTGGACCTGCGATCTGACCCACGGTTATATCGATATCAACGCCGACTATCGGAGCTAGCGCCTTGCACGAACTCTATCAGCCCGTTCTCGATATCATCGAAAACGCGTCGCGCGATATCGTGCTACCTTATTATCAGAATCTGAAATCCCACCAGATTGACGAGAAGACGCCGGGCGACCTTGTCACCGTCGCCGACAAGCTGAGCGAGGAATTTATCGAAGGGGCGCTCGCGGCGCTGCTGCCGGAAGCGAAAATCGTTGGAGAAGAGGCCTTTGCCGGCGATGAGACGGTGCTGGATCAACTGGCGGATGGTCAGGTTTGGATCATCGATCCGATCGATGGCACCGGCAATTACGCCGCCGGAAAGCCACCTTTCGGGATCATGATTGCGCTTGCCGAAGAGGATGAAACCGTTGCAGGCTGGCTCTATGATCCGCTAACGGGGCGAATCTGCCATGCCGCTAAAAATGGAGGTGCCTGGATGAATGGGGAACGGATTACGGTACCCGAGGACCATCCCGACCGCCCTGTGGCGGCTCTGGCGACGGGATTTATGACGCCGGAAGAGCGAGAAACTCTGCTGGCCGCTGCTCAACCTCACTATGAGATAGTCGACATTCCGCGCTGCGCCGCCGAGCAATATCCGCGACTGGTGCAAGGCACCAACCATCTTTCCATATTCCACCGCACCCTGCCATGGGATCATGCGTCCGGGGTGTTGTTTCTCAACGAAGCCGGCGGAAAATGTGCGCGCTGGAACGGATCGACATACCGCCCCGCGGACCGCAAAAAGGGACTGCTCGGTGCCTCGTCACCGAAACTCTGGGACGAGGCCGCCGAGCAGCTTGGGGATATCTTCAGAATTTAGGCGGGCAGGCTGGACTCGAGCCAAGACTTAAGCTGGCTTTTCGGAGCCGCGCCGACCTTGGTTTCAACCGGAACGCCGTTGTTGAACAGGATCATGGTCGGAATGCCACGGACGCCATATTTTGCCGGCGCATCCGGGCTGTCGTCGATATTGAGCTTTGCGATCGTTACCTTACCCAACATTTCATTGCTGATTTCTTCCAGCGCGGGGCCGATCATTTTGCAAGGACCGCACCATTCCGCCCAGAAATCGACGAGCACAGGACCGTCCGCTTTCAGGACGTCGCCTTCAAAACTTGCGTCGGTAATTGCTTTGGTAGCCATAACGAATCTCCAATTGTTTAAACCCTATTTAGGTATGATGGGGCCTGCGCTCAAGCGCTGTGGCGGAAAGGATTTTCATATCGGCTCATAGCCGGGCTTGTGCTGCTCGATCAAATCGGACGAAAGCTCCAGCATTACCGGCCCATGCGAATAGAGCAGACCAGCCTTGATCGGACGCTCCGGAAAGATCTTTTCCAGCGCCGCGACATAAGCGGCCATTTGCCGGAGATAGGCGACCGGGGCCTGCTCGGCATGGGCAGGAACGCCGCGACCGGTTTTGAAATCGACGACAAAAATCTGATCATCGGTAATCAGCAAACGGTCGACGGTACCGGATATCACATGGTCCCCCACAACCGCAGCGACCGGCGCTTCTGCCAGACTTTCCGGCGCGAACAGGGCGGACCATATCGGATTGTCCATCACCGACAAAACTGTCCCGATAATCTCGGCGCGGCGAGCCGGGTCTGCCACCTGCTTTTGTTTTGCAAGCCAGCGGTCGGCAACGTCCTTGCGCCGTTCCGGTTCGATGTTCGGCAAGCGCTGGAACAGGCTGTGCAGCAATATGCCGCGTTCGGCAGCATCGCGCATATTCAGGTCGGGTGGCGGATTGCTGGCATCATCGGGGCCGAGATGCGACGGGGACAGGGGGCGCGGTGGTCGCGATTCTTCCGGTGCCGGTTTGAACAGCCAATCGGGTAACGGCGCTTTGGCCTCATCCTGATCGGGGGCCCCTTCGATGGCGGACGATATCGCCGGCTTGTTCTGGCTCTCTGTGCGATACTCTCGCACCGCAAGCCAGTCCGGATCTTCGCGCCAGTCACTCCCTAGCGCCATCAGGCCGCGCTCAATGGCACCATACCAGCTCAATTCCGGAACTTCGCCTTTCGCTCGTGGTCCCAGAACACCGGCAACCACCAGATGTTCTTCCGCCCGGGTCATCGCGACGTAGAGCAACCGCCAATGTTCTTCCATAGCGACCTTGTCGGCATAAGCGGCATGTTCGGCCAATATGCCGACACGCTCCGCCTTGCGCACCGGAACGACCGGATATTCCAGTTCGCGATCGGTCCCCTCGCCCAGCTTGATGGCAAAGCCGCCACTTTTCTTGCTTGCCGGATCGAAGGTCGCATTGGCCAATATTACCAGCGGCGCCTGCAACCCTTTTGCGCCATGCACGGTCATCAGCCGCACTTCATTGCCGCCCTCGACCTGCTCGCGCTTGATTTCGACATCGCCACGATCAAACCAGTCGAGAAAGCCCTGCAGGGTCGGGATATGATCCCGTTCAAAGGCCAGAGCCGTAGCCAGCAGTTCGTCGAGCGGATCTACAGCGGCGTGACTGAGACGCGACAGCAATTTGCGTCTGCCCTGCATCGGCCCCGACAATATGGTTTCGAGGAACTGGTAGGGCGTGTTGAAGTCCGCCATCGCCAGCAATTGCATCAACGGCTGGATCTGTTCACCCAGCCCATCTTGGCGGCGCAAAAACTCCCAAAGGCTCTTCTCACTATTGGCCTTGCCGCGGTAGCCGCGCGCCAGCAGATCTTCCTGCGACCAGCCGAGCAACGGCGATACAGCCAGGCTGGCGAGATTGAGATCATCATTGGGCTGCAACACAAAGCGGATCGCGGCCAGCAGATCCTGCACCACCAGCGGCTGGTTCAGCCGGATCCGGTCGATTCCGGCCACCGGGACTTTCTCGGCAAACAGGCGAGCGACTATAAGAGCGCTGAGCTCGTCGCGCTTGCTGACCAATATCAATATGTCTTTGGGTTGCAGGGCCCGGTTTTGCCGATCGAGCCAGAGCGGATTTTCCGGTGACAGCCATTGCTTGATCTGCAGCGCAAGCTGCTGGGCGAAGACCCGTTTTTCTTCGCTGGCCCAGGATTCCTCATCCTCGTCATCAGCGTCGCTGGTGTCGGCAATCGGCTTCCACAAGGTCACGCTACCGCTGGCGTCGGGATAGTTACTGCGATGGTCGGGGACCCGATGATTCAGCCCCAATTGCTCATGGCTGAGCTGTTCCAGTGTTGCGTCGACGACGTCGAGGATAGGCGGTGTCGAACGGAAACTACGGTCCAGCGACAAGTCGCCGAATGGCTGTTCAGACGCCTCCGCCAGCGCAAAAAACTCGGTCCTCGCATTGGCGTAATTATGCGGGCTGGTGCCCTGAAAGCCGAAAATCGCCTGTTTAAAGTCACCAACCGTGAACAGCGTCCGGTGCCGCTCCGGATCGGCCCCGATACCGGCAAAAAACTCGCCAGCCAGCGCCCGGACGATCTCCCATTGCGCCAGATTGGTATCCTGCGCTTCGTCGATCAATATATGATCGGTGCGCTGGTCGAGCTTGTAGCGGATCCAGGCTGCCATATCGCTTTTCTGCAAGAGACGCGCGGTCATCCGGATCATGTCGTCGAAATCGACGACGCCGTGCAACCTCTTGGCGTCGCGATAGCGATAATAGAAAGCCTGTCCGGCTTCGAGTGCGCCGGCGAACAGACCGGCATAGTCAAACAGAACCGCTTTTTCGAGCAGGCCGTTGCTCCATTCGAACAGGGATCCGGCAATAAAATCATAGTCCGGCAGGGCTTTGAGCAGTCCCTTGGTCGCCTTGGGCGGCGCACCGGTGGTCTTGGTCGCCCAGGCCAGATGAACATCCGGCAAGGCGGCCGCGCGCTCCTGCGGATTGAGGGTCAGCCAGAGGCGGATCGCCAATTGCCGCTCCTGTTCCTTCTTGCCGCCGGATTCCGCCATCGCGTCGCGCAACAAGGTGATCGAACGGAGATCTATCGCTTCATCGGTGCAGCGATCCGCCAACCACGATTGCGCATCGCCATCAATCGGCAGACCCAGCATTGGCCTGACAAAGGGTAGCACGCCGGTCGGCAAAAATTCCATCGCATCGGCTTTTGCCGCACAATCCATTAGAAATTGCTCGGTCGCCTCTTCGCCCATCCGCACGCTGAGACGCTGGATCGCTTCAATAATCTCCGGGCGCCCTGCCCGCTCTTCTTCGAGCAGCAGATCGCCCAGAGCTTCACGAGCGAGAATTTTCTGGTCGCGCGCCTCGATCGGCTTGAACATCGAGGCCATCCCCGCCTCTTCCGGAAAGGACGCAAGCAGGGACTGGCAGAAGCCGTGGATCGTCATGATCCGCAGCCCGCCGCCCTGCGCATCGAGGACATGCGCAAACAGGGTGCGTGCGCACGCTCTGGTTTCCGGACCGGTTGATGCGCCGATGGCTTTCAGGTCATTGGCCAACAAGGTGTCGTCCATCCGGACCCAGGCAGCGAGTTGCCGGTTGATCCGCTCCGCCATTTCGGCCGCGCCCGCCTTGGTGAAGGTCAAACACAATATATGTTCGGGATCGACCTTTTCGGTCAGCAGCAGCCGGAATACCCGTGCGGTCAGAACCTGGGTCTTGCCGGTGCCGGCAGAGGCGCTGAGCCAGATATTGGTCTGCGGCTCAACGGCATCGATTTGTCTGTCTTTCAGTGGAAAGATTTTTGGCTTGCCGCTACTCATGATCGGGCATCTCCGCCGGTGCGCGACCGTACCATTCTTCGAGCCGCATCAGCTGGTCATAGTCGGCATAGCGGGCATATTCCGGGTGCAGCTTGGCGGTCATCGGTTCCGCACCCTTGAGATAGCGATCGGCGGCGTCGTTGAACCGAGCGACGGCATGGTCAACCATCGCATCCGCCGCGATCACATTGTCGCCGCGCCCTTGCGTCGGGGATCGAACATGGCCAAAATTGTCGGTGCCACCCTTTTTCGCCAGCGACCAATATTCGAAGGCCACGGCCTCGCCTTCAATATCCTTGAAGCCGCCAAGCTCGGCGATCGCCGCAAGCAGGCCGAGTTGCAGATTATAACCCTCGATCACGGCCTTGTTGCTGGGCGCGCCGCCAGTTTTGTAGTCGACAATCGCCAATCCGTTATCTGGCATCCGGTCGATGCGATCGGCGATGCCCGACAGTTCGACACCGGCAATCTCGGCTTTGCCGTATATTTCCGAGGCGAGTGGTTCGCGGCCCGCCTTGCGATTTTCAGCAACCGTGTCCGCGATCCAGTCCAGCCCTTCGAGCAGACGCGGCGCCCACAGGCTGCGCATCAGCGGGTGAAGGCCGGGATCGTTGAGAAATGCTTGCGCCCGATGGCGCAGCGCGCCGGGTGCATAATTGTCCTGCTTGGCCCATTGATCGAGAATGTCGTGGATGATGGTGCCGCGCCAGGCAGCGCTGGGGTCTGCGTCGATCAGATCAAGCGACGCAAAACCCATGATTTTTTTCGCATAGAAAGAGTAAGGATCGGCGATCAGGCTATCGACCTGGGTTACCGAAATCGGGACATGGCGTTGTTCTGCGCTCGGCATCGGAGCGGGGCGAGCATAGCTCGGCTGATCCATATCCGGCTGGTCAACCCCGGATAGCCAAACGCGGGCATCCGGATGTTCCTTCAGATAATCTCCGCACATGCCTTTCAGGCGGAGCAGAAAGCGCGAGGCAATCGCCGGTCCGGAATCGTCGCGGCGCGCCCGGGACAGGATCACTTTCCTGGCGCCCATCGCTCCGACCAGATCATGGGCGGACAGACCGATCTGGCGTTCCTGCGCCGGCAGGCCAAGCGATTTCCGGATCATCGGCGCGAGCCAGGGATCGGGCGTAATCGCTTGCGGCCAGCTGCCTTCGTTGAGGCCGCAGCAGATCACCAGTTCCGACTGTTGCAGACGCGCTTCCAAGAGCCCGTAAAGCGCGATGCGCGGATGCCCCCCATAGGGGGGCCGCACCGATATTTCGGACATCAGGGTCTCGAAATATCCAGCCAGTTCATTTGCCGCAATGCGGATCGGACCCATTTCGGCCCGGACCTGCAATTTCGTCAGCAGTTCGGCCAGTTCCCTGCCGGCCGGGCCGGACCAGATGGCGCCCTCGGTCAGGGTCTCGGCCAATTGCCGCAACTGGTCGAGAAGATGCGGCCAGTCCAGCAGCGGCGCGAACAGATTTTCGGTTTGCGCGAACATCGCACGAACGGTCTGCCACCACGGCGCTATCGCCTCACGCAGTTTCTTGGTCCGGTGATTTTCTGCTTTCAATAGCGCGTCGATGCCAGCCAGTCCCGGCGCCGGACGCGGGCCGCGCAGGAGCAGATCGAGTTTGCGGACATGGTCCAGCCATTGAAGCCGCCTTTCCCCCCGTTGCACCAGCGGATGCTTGAGCAGGGCGAGAAATTCGGCAGGCGGAAATCCATCGGCGACGGCCGCCAGCAGATTCAGGAAAAACACCCCTTCGGGCAGCTTCGCCAGCGGCTGGCCAGCGGTATCATCGACCTGAATGTCCCAGCGTTTCAGATGGGCCGAGATCCGCGTCGCCAGTGACCGATCCGGCGTAACGATCGCGACGCGTTGATCCGGGTCTTCCAGCGCCTCGCGGGCCAGCAGGGCAATGATCTGGGCTTCCTCCGCGCTGTTGCTCGCCTCGACCGTCTGCACGCCAGCCAGGCTGCGTTCGCTGCTCTCCAGTGTCTGCCAGCGTACGGTCAGTTTCGGGATTGCAAAAGCATTGCTCAGCGCCCGGCTGCGCTTCGCGGCCGCGCCGCTTTCGCCGGTGCGGGGCCAGCGCATGATTTCACCGCGCGCGATCGACATCCGGTCGAGCAGCAATTTCATTTGATATTGCGGATGGGTTTCCTGCGCGCGCGGGGCATAGCCGGTATCCGGATCGGGCTGGAACGGACCCAGTAAATCCCATTCCTCGTCCGGCATGATCAGGTCGAGATCGGGCAGCACCACCATGCCAGCGGGCATGAAAGAAATCGTCTCGAGAAAACGGGCAATTGCCGGCGCAGAGGTAGTAATCCCTGCTGCAACAACAAAATGATCGGGTGGCGATGTCTTCCAGCTTTTTGCGATATGATCGAACAACGCATTGCGGCGCGCCGCCTGATCTACCCGCTGCCATTTTTCCAGCTGCTGGCGCCACTTCTCGGCAATGATCAGGAAGAAGCGATAGGAATCCTGCCAGTGGCTGGATAAGTCCAGGCTGTCCGGCTCCGTTTTCATCAGATCGGCGAGCGAAATTTCCTCGATAGTCAGTTGGTCGAGCGTGCGGGCGAATTCGCGCGCCAGCCGCAGCGCGTCCTTGGCCAATATGGCATCCTCGCGCAGCCGGATTTCCTTCTGGATCAGTTGCGCCAGGGTGAGCAGTCGGTCCATCGGATCGACAGCCGGCGCAATATCGAGCGCCAGTTCCCCGGAATCAAGCGCAACGCCGATCGATTCATCCAGATCGAGATCGCCGATCACCGCCATTTGCGGCAGCAACAATCCGTTTTCGCTGAGCCGAACGAACGCTTCCTGCAGCGCACGCTGGGCGCGGTTATTGGGCAATATGACCAGGCCCCGAGCCAGCCCGAAAACGTCCTTGGCAAAGCGGTCGATCAGTCCCTGCGCCAGCGCATCGGCAAAGCCGCCGTGCGCGGCAATGTTGTAGATGGATGGCCGCCGGCGGTCAGACATCCGCCAGCGCGGCTTCTGTCGGCGCTATCGCTTCGGGTGAGCCGACCTCGAACCATTCGCCTTCGTGGACCAGCCCAAACAGGCGCCGTTCACCGCTTGCCCGCTCCCAGAATATATTCGTCGAAAAAGGTCCGGCAGGCGCGTCGCGCAGCAGGCGTTTGGAAAGCAGCTGGATACCGGAATAGATCAACGGTGCCTCCTGTCCCGGCAGCTTGCGCGAAATCCGGTTTTCGTCATCGAGATGGAAATCACCGGAACCTTGGTAATTGTGCGCCGAGCTTCGCGGGACCAGCAGCAACAGCGCATCCATCTTGCCCTCGTCCCAGGCTTGCGCCACTTGGTGCAGGCTTTTGATCGGTCCGTCAGTCCACAGATTGTCGCTGTTGATGCAGAAGAAATTGTCTTCCTCAATCATCGGCTCGGCTTTCACCAGTCCGCCTCCGGTTTCCAACAATTGCGCCCGCTCGTCGGAAATGCGAATTTGGACCGGATATGGCAGCGCGGCGAGATGCGCCTCCATCATCTCGGCAAGATAATGCACATTCACGACGGCCTTGCCGATTCCCGCCTCGACGAGCTTCTCAAAGCAGTGATCGATCATCGCCTTGCCTGCCACTTCAACCAGCGGCTTCGGGCGGTTCTCGGTCAGCGGGCGCATACGCTTGCCCAGTCCGGCCGCCATGATCATCGCGGTTTCGACCTTGGTCATGTCGCCTTTACCGATACCGGGATTGGCCGGCTCCGCACGTCCCGGGGAATGTTCTGGTCGAACCATTGCGCAATCGGTTCCAGCGCAGGATGGCGCAGGTCTTTCTCCAGCAGCCGCCACATTCTCGGCATAAAATCGAGATAGCGCTGCTTGCCGTCCCGCACAGAAAGCCGGGTGAATATGCCGATGATCTTGGTGTTCCGCTGCGCGCCCAAGATGGCATATTGGCTGCGAAACTCTTCGGCTGCGTCCTGGTCATGATCGGCCAGATAATAAGCGAGCATGCTCTCTTCGAGATCATCCGAAACATCACGGCGGGCATCCTGCAACATCGATACCAGATCATAAGCGGGATGACCGATCAGCGCATCCTGAAAATCGAGCAGGCCGAACGTGCCGTCTTCGAGCAGCATGATATTTTCGGCATGATAATCGCGCATCACCGTGACCGGCGGATTTTGCGCTGCAATGACCGGCTGGAGAATTTTCCGCCAGCATGATTCAAAATTATCAGCATCCACGTCCAGTTGCTGCGCCGGGCAATACCATTCGGTCAGCAAATTTGCTTCTCGCAGATATTGCGCTTCGTCATATGGGGCAATGGCAGCTGCGGGCACCTGGCGCAAATCCCGAAGCAGATCAACGGCCTGCCGATAGATCGCGTCCTCGTCCTCGGGATGGTGATCCAGATGCTCGCGCATGCGATGATCGCCGAAATCCTCCAGCAGGACCAGACCGTGATCCAGATCGCGCGCAAAAATATCGGGCGCGGCAAAACCGGAATTTTTCAGATATTCGGCAATATTGATAAACGGCCGGGGGTCCTCGTGCGGCGGGGGCGCATCCATCAGGATAGCCCGGCGATCGCCGTCGCGGACGCGGAAATAGCGGCGGAAAGAGGCATCGCCTGCCACGGGCAATAACTCTGCATCGCCCCACCCATATTGTGTCAAAAATTCTGCCGCTTTTGCGGGTGGTTTCATGTCCGTGGCCATCGTTCGTTCCAAGCGCTACCGGCGGTCCAAGTCAACCGGCGATTGCCCTCTGCAGTTATTTCCAGCGTAATATGGAGCGCATCCTTCCAGAAATTGTCCGGCAGGCGGTCTGGCCATTCAACGATCATCGCGCCATCGATCAGTACATCGTCCAAGCCAAGCTCGGGAATCTCCTCCGGGTCTTCAATCCGGTACAGATCGACATGGGCGACGGGCAGTCGGGTTTCGGGTGGTTCATATTGCTGGACAATCGCGAAGGTCGGGCTGGGTACTTCCCCAGCATAGCCGAGTCCTGCCAAGATACCTCTCGCCAGGGTTGTTTTTCCGGCCCCAAGCGTCCCGGTCAGCGCAATCTGGTCTCCCGCCTGCAGCAGCGCGCCAAGTTCCTGCCCAAGCTTGAGGGTTGCCTGCTCGTCCTCCAGAATCATCATGCTGTCATTGCCTTGGCAAGTACAGGCTTACCAGCGTGCCCTGCCCCGGTTCCGACGTCAGCGTCAGGTCGCCGCCATGGGCCCGGACAAGTTGACGCGCCAAGGGCAGGCCGAGACCGCCTGATTTGTCTTTCGCCTTTTGATCCCGCGACCGCGCGAAACTGTCAAACACCTTGGATTGCTCGCCAGCGGTCATGCCCGGCCCATCATCGGAAATATGGATCAGCGCCTGCTTCACATTACCCGATCCATGAATCAGCACCCGCCCGCCGTCACCGGTATATTTGATCGCATTGTCAACGATTTGGGTGATCGCCTGGCTGAGCCGCTTCTTGTCGGCCATCGCCGATCCGAGCTTTTCGTCAAGCTGCAACTCTACCTCGATCGACTTGGCTTTGGCGTCGTCGGTGAAATGGCCCGCAATATCCTCGATCAATTTGTTCAGATTGACCTTGTCCTTGGCGATGGGCAGCGCGCCCGCTTCACTTTGGCTCAGGTCGAGGACATTTTCGATCTGGCTTCCCAGACGTTTGACGGACTGCAATATGGCGCGGACATATTCCTGGCCGCGATCGGTCAAGGGGCCGGCGATCCCTTGCGCCAGAAGCTCGGCAAAGCCGCCAATGGAGGTAAGCGGAGTCCGGAACTCATAGCTCATGTTGGACAGGAAACGGCCCTTGATCGAGTCCGCTTCGACCAGCGCCTCATTGCGTTCCCGCAAAGCCTGTTCGATCCGGTAGCTGTCCGAAATATCGAGCATGGTGAACAGCGCATTGCCATCGGGCAGTGGTATTGCGGCAAATTCAAACCGCCGCCCGTCGGTGAAGTTCAGCCGCCCGCCTTTCTGCTGGCGCTCGGTGGTCGCGCTACGCACCATTTCGCGTACCTCGGAAATGCGGGCGGGCTGTCGCAACTGGTCCGCCATTTTCTGCATCAGCGAATCCACTCGCGGATGCGTGCCGAGATATTCTTCTTCGAGACCCCAGTTATTCGCAAACTGGTGGTTCCAGATATTCAATTTTCCATCGGCTGCAAAAACGGCGAGGGATTCAAACAGATTGTCGAATGTCGCGGTCCTGACCCGCAGCAGGGTGTCGCGGGCGCTGGCCAGTTGTACCTGTTCGGTGCGGTCTTCGAAAATGACCAGCAAACCACCGTCCGGGGTGGGATTGGCGAGCACCCGCAAATGAGTCCCGTCGGCCAGCAGCCAATTCTCTTCAATCGCCCTGGTGGACTGAAACCAGCCGGTCCGTTCCTCGCGCCACTCGGGAAAATCGCGGACTTCCGGAATGCGGTTCATCTCGCGCATGCGGTCGAGCACGCGGGGAAATTCGGGCTGCTCGCCTATCCACTGCTGCAGCATCGAGAATATTCGCTGGAACGGAAGATTACAGAATTTCAGCGATTTGTCGGGACCGAACTGGGCCACGCCGGCGGAAATCTGGTCGAGCATATCGCGCTGCGATTCCCCGAACCGCTGTTGCTCCCGCCGCGCATCTTCCAGCTCCTGAATGTCGATCGCATAGCCGGCAACGCCAGACTTTCCGAGCGGTACATCGACCACCTGGGTCATGCGTCTTTCGCCGCCAACCGTGGTGGCAACGACCCGTTCAAACGGCCCGCCTTTTTCCTTTGCCCGGGCCGCAGCATCCAGCGGACTGAAGCCATTGATTGTTTCCACCAGTTCAATGCCGTCCGCGACCACCTGCTCGCCGCTTTCGGCATCGACAGCGACAACATAGGCGCTGTTGACCAATGTCAGTTTCATGTCGGGCGCCCGGTGCCACATCGGAACCGGCGCCGCCTCGATCAAAGCGGAAAGCGCATCAAATGCCGCTCTGGCCGCCTCGTTTTCCTCCCGCAGCCGTGCGATCTGTCCTTCGCTGTCGGTCGCATCGAAAACCCACAGCAGCGCGCTGCCATTCGGCGCGATCTTCTGATCCGCTAGTCCGCCCCGGATTAACAGCGCCTTGTCCGAGCCGCTGACCTGAATCGCGCGGACAAAACTGCTGCCGGTTTTCTGCGCCAGATTGACGTCCTCCATCAAGCCTTCGAGATCCTGCCGAACCATCCCACGGGATTCCTCGTGCAATTCCGAAATATGCGCCGGCAGATGATCAAAGCCGAGCCAGTGCATCAGGCGTTGCGACGCCTCCAGTTTACCATCGGATCGAACGAGCAACGGTAAAGCAGGAGATGTTTCCAGCAATCGCCCCAGCCGGCCGGATTGGCGCAAGGTCGATTCCGCTTTCGCCTTCATGGTCAGGCCGGTCCAGATCGCCCAAGCAGCAGCAGCCAGCCAGGCAGCCAGAATAAGACCCAAAATGACGGCCGTGAGATCAGGGACGCTGGACATTGACTAATCCGATTAGACGGATAGTTAACCTCAGAAAACCCCTATTCTTTATGACTTGGAAAAGCACCGTAGACTAAGCTATTCCGGGGGTCGGAATAAAGCGGAGAGCAGCCATGCCGATTGATGAAAGCCGGACCTTCAAACCGATCAATATCGCACTGTTGACCGTATCCGACACGCGCACCCACAAAGAAGACACATCCGGCGACATTCTGGCCGAACGGATCGAGCGAAAGGGCCATATATTGGTCTATCGCAATCTGCTGAGAGACGAGAAATCCGTACTTGTGGCGCAACTCCATCAATGGATTGACGACGAGCAGGTCGATGTCATCATCACCACCGGCGGCACCGGCCTGACCGGTCGCGATATTACACCGGAAGCGCTGAACGCGGTCAAGGACAAGGATATTCCCGGGTTCGGCGAGCTGTTCCGCTATCTGAGCATCGACAAAATCGGTACCTCGACGGTGCAATCCCGCGCCTGCGCCGTGGTGGCGCGGGGAACCTATATATTTGCGCTGCCGGGCTCCAATGGCGCGGTCAAGGACGGCTGGGATGGCATATTGGACACCCAGCTGGATAGCCGTCACCGGCCCTGCAATTTTGTCGAACTGATCCCCCGGCTGCTTGAAAAATAGCGATTCAATCTGTTTGTTCTTTGTATGTTCTCGTAGTATGACGAGCATATGCACCGCGAGAACCGAATCCATCATGAAACGCAAAAAGGCCGGGGTGCGCCTTCCAATGACATATCCCGGCGGTTCAATCTTCAAGACCGGGAGGTGGACGGCGACTGGCTGGATGAAAGAGAGCGGATCGACGAGGCGGCCGTTAAGCTGAGGACCGAGGTCACCATCGAATTTCCCAAATCGATCATCAATTACAACACATCACCCGACCTGCCGTTCGACCGCTCGATCAACGCCTATCGCGGCTGCGAACATGGCTGCGTCTATTGCTATGCGCGGCCGACCCACGCCTATCATGATCTGTCCCCGGGGCTGGACTTTGAAAGCAAGCTGTTCGCCAAGCCCAATGCCGCAGATCTGCTCCGCCAGACCTTTGCCAAACCCAATTATCAGCCGGCCAGCATCGCCATCGGCACCAACACCGATCCCTATCAGCCGATCGAAGGGCGCTACCGGATCACGCGAGAGATACTGGAGGTGATGCTGGAGGTCATGCACCCGGTTGTCATAACGACGAAATCCAATCGTGTTGTCGACGATATAGATGTGCTGGCGCAGCTGGCGGAACTTCAGCTCACGGCGGTGGCGATTTCGGTGACAAGTCTCGACTCGACCACCGCGCGGCTGCTGGAACCCCGAGCGCCGACCCCCGCGCGGCGGCTGGAAGCCGTTCGCCAGCTGAGCGAAGCAGGCATCCATGTGCACGTCAATATCGCGCCGGTCGTGCCCGGAATTACCGATCACGAAATTGAATCGATCGTGGCCGAAGCCACCGACCATGGCGCCAGGAGCGTCTCGATGATCCCCATGCGCTTGCCGCATGAAGTCGCGCCGCTGTTCGAACAATGGCTGGAAACCCATTATCGGGATCGCAAAGCGAAAGTGATGAGCATCGTCCGGCAAATGCGCGGCGGCAAACGCAATGATCCCGCCTTCCACAGCCGCATGCGCGGACAGGGACCGTGGGCGGATCTTATCCGCACGCGGCTCGCCATTGCCTCGCGCAAGGCGGGACTGGGGAAAGCGAAGGTTGCACTCAGAACCGATCTGTTCAAACGGCCGCTGATAACGGGCAGCCAGCTGGAATTGTTCTAGGCCTCCACCAGGCTCTTCAGCTGATAGTCCTTATATTCGTCGCGTAACGCCCGCTTCAGGATCTTGCCGGTTGCCGTGTGCGGCACTTCATCGACAAATTTCACTTCGTCCGGCAGCCACCATTTCGCGACCTTGTCGCCGAGATAGGCGATTATGTCGGCTTCGGAAACGTCGCTACCGGGTTTACGAACCACCAAAAGCAATGGCCGTTCGTCCCATTTGGGATGATAGACGCCAACGGCGGCGGCTTCGGCGACGCCGGGGCAGCCAACGGCTGCATTTTCCAGCTCGATCGAGCTGATCCATTCGCCGCCGGACTTGATCACATCCTTGGCCCGGTCGGTGATCTGCATCGTGCCATCGGGATGCAGCACCGCGACATCGCCGGTGTCAAACCAGCCATCATCTTCCACAGCATCCTCATCCGCGCGATAATAGCGCTGGATGATCCATGGCCCGCGAATTTCCAGAATGCCGCTGGTTTTACCGTCGCGCGGCGCGACATTGCCGTCATCGTCGATCACGCGCAGCTCCACGCCGAACGGCGGGCGGCCCTGCTTGCAGACCACATCAACCTGCTGCTCAAAATTCAGTTCATCCCAATTGGCCGGCAGCGCGCCGGTCGTGCCGATCGGCGATGTCTCGGTCATGCCCCACGCATGGGCGACGCGGATGCCATTTTTCATCAGGCGTTCAATCATCGAACGCGGACAGGCGGAACCGCCGATCACGACCACGCCCAATTTGCCATAATCACCACCGTTGGCATCCATATCGGCGAACATCGATAACCAGACCGTTGGCACACCGGCGCTGTGGGTAACGCCTTCCTCACGGATCAATTTCCACAAAACCTCTGCCTCGTTGCTCGCCGAAAAGACCATTTTTGCCCCAACCGCAGCGCAGGCAAACGGCAATCCCCATGCATTGGCGTGGAACATCGGCACCACTGGCAGCATCACCGAGCGTGTTGCGAGATCCATCACATCGGGCTGCGCCTCGGTGATGGCATGCAGGACATTCGAACGATGCTCGTAGAGCACGCCTTTCGGATTTCCGGTGGTGCCGCTGGTATAGCACAGACCGCACGGATCATTCTCGTCGACCTCGATCCATTCGAAATCCCCGTCCTCGGCGTCAATCAATTCGCGAAAGGTCGGATAGTCGCCTTTCTCGCCGTCAAACTGGATATAATGTTCGACCGTCTTGAGCTGCGGCTTGAGCATCTCGATGATCGGCGTGAACATCTTGTCGAACAGCAGCACCCGATCCTCGGCATGGTTGAGAATATAGACCAGCTGCTCCTCGAACAGCCGCGGATTGACCGTGTGCAGGATGCCGCCGATGCCGGCCGATCCATACCAGCTGATCAGATGATGCGCATGGTTCATCGCGATCGTGGCGATCCGGTCACCTTTTTGCATGCCGAGACGCTGCATCGCCTGAGAGAATTTGCGCGATTCAAGGCCGACCTCGGCCCAGTTGCTGCGGCTGATATTACCATCCGCCCAATAGCTGACTATCTCGCGCACCCCATGCTCCCTTGCGGCATGATCGATCAAATTGGTAATCTTGAGCGCGCTCGCTTGCATCGCACCGGCCATATTGTCTCTCCAAAGAAGTTGTATTTGGCCGGTTTCTGGTAGGTTTAGTGCTAGCTGACAAGCCTTAATTTGGGTTTAGCCACCCGCATCGTGCGGGCTGGACCCAGGCGGACGCCGGAAATACCATTTACCCGTTCCAGCATCTCCACTGTTTCCGCATCGAGACGGAACGACCGCCCGAGACAGACTTTCACCAGGTCGCCATCGGGGCCGGCCATGATCGCGACCAATTCACTCTGGCCGCCGACCAGTGGTGCGACCAGATTGGTCAGCTCGTGCAGGCCCGCGATATCGTGAACCTCAAGCTCCATCCGGGTGCGGGTGGTTTTTTCCAGCCCCTCCAGCGGTTGGACACGCCGAATCGCAACCCTTGGACTTTCATCATCCGAGCGCTGGTCGAGCTCGACATTGAGCAGAGCGCAGCCACCCTGTCCCGCGATCTCTTCCAGAATCTTGCACTGTTCTTCTTCAAAGCAGCTGGCCGAAAACTGCCCGCTGCTATCCGACAGATCTGCCAGCGCGAACCGCTTGCCCCGACGACTGTCGCGCCAGCGCACCTTCTCGATCAGGGCTGCCATCACCGATGGCTTGCGCACCCCTTCGCCGATAGGGCCTTCGCTGCACAAGGCCGCATAGGTCAGCGCACCAAGCGAAGCGGTCACGGCCTGGAACTGGGAAACCGGATGTGCAGAAAAATAAAAGCCGAACGCATCGCGCTCATGCACCATGATTTCGCTGAGCGACCAGTTGCTGTTTGCGGGTAGTCGTATCGCCTGCATTTCACCGCCGGCACTGCCCTCACCGAACAGGCCGCCCTGCCCGCTTTCCCGCGCATCAGCGGCACTATTGGCGACCGACAGGATCATGTCGGCACCGTCATAGATGGCGGCGCGATTGGGTTCCAGTTCGTCAAACGCACCGGCCGATGCCAGGCTTTCCAGCTGCCGCTTGTTCAGGCCATGAGGATCGATGCGGTTGGCGAGATCCTCGATCGACGAGAACGGACCCTTCTGTGATCGCTCCGTGACCAACGACTGCATCGCCTTCTCGCCGACATTCTTCAACCCCGCCAGTGCGTAGCGGACGACGAGCGGCGCGTTGGCCTGTTCCTCGACGGAGAAATTCGGTCTGCTCTTGTTGATCGCCGGCGCCAACACGGTCACGCCCAGCCGCTTCATGTCATCCACAAAAATGCTGAGCTTGTCAGACTGGTGCATGTCAAAGCACATGGAAGCCGCATAAAATTCGTGGGGATGGTGCGCTTTCAACCAGGCGGTTTGATAAGCGAGCAGCGCATAGGCGGCGGCGTGGCTCTTGTTGAAGCCATAACCGGCAAATTTGTCGATCAAGTCAAAAAGCTCGTTGGCTTGTTCGCTTTTCAGGCCATTTTCTGCTGCGCCTGAAACGAACCTGCTGCGCTGCGTGTCCATTTCCGCCTGGATTTTCTTACCCATCGCACGGCGCAGCAAATCTGCTTCGCCGAGCGAGTAACCGGCGATAATCTGCGCGGCCTGCATCACCTGTTCCTGATAGACGAAAATGCCGTAAGTTTCCTTGAGGATATCCTGCAGCAAGGGATGCGGATAGGCGATTTCGGCGCGGCCGTTCTTGCGGTCGCCGAACAGCGGGATATTGTCCATTGGACCCGGCCGATAGAGCGATACCAGCGCGATAATATCGCCGAAATTTGTCGGCTTCACCGCCGCCAGCGTGCGCCGCATGCCTTCCGATTCCAGCTGGAACACGCCGACCGTCTCGCCGCGTTGCAGCAGCTCGAACACCTTTTCGTCCTCCCAGCTCAGCCCGTCCAGATCGACGGTAATCCCGCGCTCCGCCAGCAGTTCGACCGCCTTCTTCAACACCGATAATGTTTTCAGTCCCAAAAAGTCGAATTTTACCAGACCGGCTTTTTCGACATATTTCATGTCGAACTGGGTCACCGGCAAGTCCGATCGCGGATCGCGATAGAGCGGCACCAGCTGATCGAGCGGCCGGTCGCCGATCACCACACCCGCGGCGTGAGTCGAGCTGTGCCGTGGCAGGCCCTCCAGCTTCATCGCCAGATCGAACAGCCGCTTCACATCCGCCTGTTTATATTCCTGAGCCAGTTCTGAAATACCGTTGAGCGAGCGTTTCAAATCCCACGGATCGGTGGGATGATTGGGGATCAACTTGGTCAAGCGGTCGACCTGCCCATAAGGCATTTGCAGCACGCGGCCGACGTCGCGCAGCACAGCCCGCGCCTTCAGTTTTCCGAATGTGATGATCTGCGCGACCTGCCGGTCGCCATATTTTTCCTGGACATAGCGGATGACCTCGCCGCGCCTTGTTTCGCAGAAATCGATATCGAAATCCGGCATCGAGACACGTTCCGGATTGAGGAACCGTTCGAACAGCAGGCCCAGTTTGATCGGATCCAGATCGGTGATGGTCAACGCCCAGGCGACGACCGAGCCGGCGCCCGAACCACGACCCGGTCCGACTGGAATATCATGATCTTTCGCCCATTTGATAAAGTCGGCAACGATCAGAAAATAGCCGGGGAAGCCCATGCTGACGATCACATCAAGCTCGAAGGCCAGCCGGTCGAAATAGATTTTCCGCTCTGGCTCGTCGGACACGTCCAGAACCGCCAGTCGCCTTTCGAGCCCCGCGGTCGCGTCGCGACGCAATTGTTCGATCTCTCCGGCCAGATCACCGGCCAGACTGGGCAGTATCGGGTCCCTTTTCGGCGGCGAAAAGGCACATCTTTGCGCAATGACCAGCGTGTTTTGTAACGCTTCCGGGATATCCGCAAACAGGTCTTCCATAACCAGCGCGCTCTTCATCCAGAGATGTTTCGAGGGCTTTTCCCGGTCATTATTTTCGACATAGGCGGATTGCGCGATACATTTCATCGCATCATGCGCTTCGTGAAAATCCGGCTCGGAAAAACAACTGGGGTTGGTGGCTACCAAGGGAATATCGCGATCCATGGCCAGGGCAATCAAACCGGATTCCGCAGCGATTTCTACCGGATCTTCTCGCCGCGACAGTTCGATATAGAGCCGATCCTGAAAATGCTGCTGCAACAATGACAGATAGGCCTCAGCCTCGGACTGCTGCTCTTCCGCGATCAATCGCGCCACCGCGCCCTCGCCGCCGCCGGTCAATGCGATCAGCCCGGCGCTGTGATCGCCCAGAAAATCCATCCCGACATGCGCTTCCAGTTCGCTGGGCCGATCGAGATGCGAGGCAGAGACCAGTTTACAGAGATTTTCATATCCCTCTGCGTCCTGCGCATAGAGCGCGAGCCAATCCAGCGCAGGCTTGCTCGGGTCGGCGCTGCCCGGCCGCGCTATTCTGAGAAAACAACCGGTGATCGGCTGCACACCATTGGCGCGGCAGCCATCATCAAACGCCATAGAAGCAAACAGGCCAATCCGGTCACACAGCGCAACCGCTGGGAAACCACGCTCCTTTGCAGCGGGACCGATGGCAGCAGGCTCCATCGCTCCGTCGAGAATGGTATAGGCTGAAAAGGTGCGAAGATGGACGAACGGGATTTGGGCCATGGTTTCAGACTAGCGGGACAACAGCGGCTTGCATATGCTCTCTGCGCTGGAAGGGGCGGCTATCGACCGTTTGTCCACAGCATATTTGCCGGATTGCCGTTTCCCGTCGATTATGCGCGCAATCAGGTGGTTACAGCAACGCTTCAATCTCGCTCTTCAGTTGCTCCGGCTTAACAGCAGGGCCGAAACGAGCGACAACATTGCCGTCCCGATCGACCAGAAATTTGGTGAAATTCCACTTGATGCGAGACCCCAGGAGGCCAGACTTTTCGGATTTCAAATATTTCCAAAGCGGGTCAGCGTCATTGCCGTTGACTTCAATCTTGCCCATCAGCGGAAAGCTCACGTCATAGTTTAACGAGCAGAAATTCCGGATTTCGTCGGCATCGCCCGGTTCCTGATTGCCGAATTGGTTGCAGGGAAAAGCCAGGATTTCGAGTCCTTTGTCCTCATATTCCTGATGCAGCTTTTCCAGCCCCTCATATTGCGGCGTAAAGCCACATTTCGAGGCGGTGTTGACAATCAAAAGCACTTTGCCCTTGTGCTTGGACAAGTCCAGATCCGAACCATCCGCTTGTTTTACCTGAAATTCTGTAACCTTCATATGCGCCCCGCAATGTTTGTTTTTCTAGGTTTTATGAACCGACAGATTGATACTCGCACCCGAAAAGTCAAAGCCATTCTCGTTTCGGGTTGAAAAACCTAGGTTAATACTCCCTCATGAAGGCGCACGACTCGGTCCATTTTGGCAGCCAGCCGTTCATTGTGGGTCGCGATCAGGGCGGCGCTGCCTTCCTGCCGGACCAACCCGATGAATTCCGCGAGCACAAGATCGGCGGTCGCTTCGTCCAGATTGCCGGTCGGTTCATCGGCCAGCACCAGTTTCGGCGCATTGGCCAATGCGCGGGCGACCGCAACGCGCTGTTGCTCACCCCCGGACAATTTGCTCGGATTGTGATTCAGTCGCTCCCCAAGTCCCAGGCTTCGCAACAGCGTCGCCGCTCTTTCTTCGGCGACCTTCTGGCTTATACCCTTGATCAGCTGCGGCATCACGACATTTTCCAGCGCGGAAAAGTCCGGCAGCAGGTGATGGAATTGATAGACGAAACCAAGCAAATCGCGCCTGATCCGGGTATGCCCGCTGGCGGGCAATTGCGCGGTTTCTTCGCCGTTCAGCTTGATGGAACCGTCAAACCCGCCCTCGAGCAAACCGACAGCCTGCAACAGCGTCGATTTTCCCGAACCGGACGGCCCTACGAGCGCGACGATTTCATTCGCATTTATGTCGAGATTCACGCCGCGAAGCACCTCGATCACGACGTCCCCCTGCACAAAGCTGCGCTTCACATCGCGTAACTCGACGGTTTTTCTTGTGCTCTGATCATTCATAGCGAAGCACCTGAACCGGGTCGGTACTGGCCGCCTTGTAGGCAGGATACAGTGTTGCCAGAAAACTGAACAACAGCGCCAGCCCGGCAATCCCGACCACTTCCATCGGATCGGTGCGCGCTGGCAGCTCGGTCAGAAAGCGGATCGACGGATCCCAGAGATTTTGCCCGGTGATAAGTTGGACAAAATTGATCACATTCTGGCGGAAATATATAGCGATCAGTCCCAGAATGATGCCGGCGGCGATGCCGAGCGTACCAATTGCAGTCCCCACCGTAACGAAAATCCGAATCAGCGAAGCGCGAGATGCGCCCATTGTGCGGAGAATAGCGATATCCCTCGTTTTGGCCCGGACCAGCATGATCAGCGACGACAATATGTTGAAGACGGCCACCAGGATGATGATCGACAGGATGACGAACATCACCACCCGCTCGACCTGCAGCGTTTCGAACAGCGACGCATTCATGGTTTGCCAATCGGTAATCACGCCGCGATCCGCAACTTTTGGCAGCAAGGGGGCAATGATTTTCCCGACATTATCAGCGTCATCGGTCTTGATTTCGATCATCCCGATCTGGTCGCCTAGCAACAGCAATGTCTGCGCGTCCTCCATCGGCATGATCACAAAGGCCTTGTCATAATCATAGACACCGACCTCGAATATCGCCGCGACATCATAGGCGATCTCCCGGGGGACTGTGCCGAATGGCGTCGAGCGCCCCTGCGGATTGATGATGGTAATCCGGCTGCCAAGCTGCGCGCCAAGCGTCGTCGCCAGCCGACTACCGATACCGACACGACCCGCGCCTGGCTCAAGGCGCGCCAGGTCCCCGGCGACGGTTTTGCCGTCGAGCGTCTCGTTGTTCAATATGTCGGGAACCAGCATTCCGCGCACCAATATGGCTTCCACCCGGCCATTGAACGTGGTCAGCAGCGGTTGCTCGATCAATGGTGAGGCGGACACCACGCCCTTGGTCTCGCGGGTTTCCTTGAGCAGATCGCGCCAGTCCGGCAGACGGCCACCATAGCCTTGAATAACGGCATGACCATTCAGGCCGACGATTTTGTCAAACAGTTCGGCGCGGAAGCCGTTCATCACGCTCATCACCACGATCAGCGCAGCGACGCCGAGCATGACCGCGACCAGACTGATACTGGCAACGAGGAAGATGAACCCCTCCCCCTTGCCGGGTAACAGATAGCGTTTTGCGATGACCCATTCGTAACGGGATAGGAGCATGACTTGCGGAGACTTCCTTGGATCGGGTTTCCCTGCCTTTACGGTCGCTGGTCGGGGCAAGCAAGTGGCATGGTGGTTAATCTGCTGTTGCCGATATGACACAAGCGGCGACCAATCTTTGAAATCCGCCAAATTTATCATGACAAATTTATGTCATTCGATCACACTTGGTAACAGAATCAATCGTCTCGAATAACGGGTCATGGTTCAGGGATCCTTTCCGGTTCCGCCAAATGTTGGGGGACAAGCGGCGTTGAATAGGACGGGAAAACAGGGGACGAATTAATTTCGTCACCATTTTCGCCCGGGTGCTTATCGGCATCCGGGCGTTTTTTTTGCCAATAAATTTTCCAAGTTACTGGGATTCGGACCTTTTATTGGTCTTGAAATTCGACAAGTCGATCATATCTTATTGCTGTGGAACGCCATCAGGGTTTCACATTAGCGAACCGGATGCCGCCTGTGCGGGTCCGAATTTACATTGCTCAATTGCAGAGGATATAGATATGAATCGTTTTGACTTTACCCCCTACCGCCGCTCAACCGTAGGTTTTGACCGGCTGTTCGACCTTCTTGAAAATAATGCCCGCGCGCAGCAATCCGAAAATTACCCGCCGTTCAACATTGAACGCAGCGGCGAAGATCAATATCGGATCACGCTTGCCGTCGCCGGGTTCAAGGAAGGCGAAATTGAAATCACCGCCCAGCAGAATCTGCTGCTCGTCGCCGGCAACAAGAATGCCGAAGATCAGGAAAGCAAGCAGTTCCTGCACATGGGCATCGCCAACCGCAACTTCGAACGGCGTTTTGAACTCGCTGATTTCGTTCGCGTCGAAAATGCCAAGCTGGCCGATGGCCTGCTGGTCATCGATCTGGTCCGGGAAATTCCAGAAGCGATGCGGCCGCAAACCATCGCCATCAACAAGGGCGATAATGTCACGAAGATCGCGGACAAGCGGAATAAAAAAGAAGACAAAGCCGCTTAAGCCGGTCTTTTAACCAAATACGGAGGCAGCCAGAGCGATCTGGCTGCCTTTTTCATATCCTGAATAAAATGGGGCAGCCGGATGAGGATCCGACTGCCCCTGACACCCGCTTGGTGTCACTCTCGACGATAATTAGCCCGGGTCGCAAAAGGCCAATTGTCGTCAAGAATCTGCTTCGGCAATGTGGGACAGCATGGCATGGTCCAATATCCGGACCTTCCCGCTCTCCACCGCCACGATCTGGCTTTCCGACCAGGCCGACAGCTGCCGATTAATATGTTCGCGCGACATTCCGGCAAAATTGCCGAGTTCGCTCTGGCTCAAGTCCAGTTTCAGTCGCCCCTCTTCTGCGCCGACCACCGAAAGCCGTAACAGATAGCGCGCCAGCCGTGGTCCCGAGGTGTATGCCCGATCGCCTTCGATCATGCTGTTCGCCATCCGGATCCGCTTGGCCATGACCTTCAAAAGCCGCAGCGCCATATTCTTGTGCTTCGCCAGAATTTCTTCAAACGCGTCGCGCGTGATCGAAAGCGCCGAGGTCGGCTCGATCGCGGTGACCGTAGCCGTTCGGTCGCCACCGTCGAACAGCGCGATTTCACCGAGGACCTGTCCCGCTTCTGCATAGTCGAGAACAACTTCATGGCCATTGCTTGCGATCATGCTGGTCCGCGCATTGCCTGACAATAATATCAGGAGCGAGTTTCCAGGATCGCCTTGCATGATCAATTCATCCCCTTTTTTATATTGCATAAAATGCCCACGCAATATCAAGTCCGCCAGCTCGGCCTCGTCACAGTCTGCAAACAGGCTGTGCTCAGCCAATATATTTGCCAGTTCTTCAACCTTCACTGTGTCGATCCCTCAGCCCTGTTCAGAAGTTGTTCTTAGACTCCCTTCGTGCGGCATGCGTGTGACATTAGTCACATCTGCTAAAATAGATTGGACAGATTCGACATCTCCCAGACCGCGGTGATTTTAATTGATCTGGCGGCTCAGACGAGGCGGCTTTGCTGCAAGGCTGCGGCGATGAAAGAGGCAAAAAGCGGATGCGGGTCGAACGGTTTGCTCTTCAGTTCGGGATGGTATTGGACGCCGACAAACCAGCTGTGATCTGGCCTTTCAACGGTTTCCGGCAATAACCCGTCCGGTGACATGCCCGAGAATATCAGACCGGTTGCTTCCAGCCGGTCGACATAGCCCTTGTTTACCTCATAACGGTGCCGGTGGCGTTCGCTGATTTCGCGCGTGCCATAAATTTCGCTGATTTTTGATCCCTGTCGCAACACCGCATCATAGGCACCGAGTCGCATTGTGCCGCCGAGATCGCCGCCAGCCTCGCGTTTTTGCAGACCTTCTTCGGTCATCCATTCGGTGATCAGGCCGACGACCGGCTCTGCGGTTTCGCCAAATTCGGTGGTCGATGCAGCCTTGATCCCGGCGAGATTGCGAGCCGCCTCGACGCAGGCCATTTGCATCCCCAGGCAAATACCGAAAAACGGAATATCATTTTCCCGCGCAAATTTGACCGATCCAATCTTGCCTTCGCTACCCCGTTCGCCAAAGCCGCCTGGCACCAATATCGCGTGCAGCGGCTCCAGTTTCGTCGCCAGATCCTCTTCATTTTCAAACAGCTCGGCGTCGAGCCAGCGGACCTGTACCTTCACCCGATTCGCCAGTCCGCCGTGAAACAGCGCCTCCTGAAGCGATTTATAGGCATCCTGCAGGCCGACATATTTGCCGACCACGCCGACAATCACTTCGCCTTCAGGATGCTCGATCCGCTCCATCACGTCATACCAGCGCGCCAAGTCCGGCTCCGGCGCGTCGGTGATGCCAAAGGCCCGAAGCACTTCGTTATCCAGACCTTCCTTATGATATTGCAGCGGCACATTATAGATATTGCTGGCATCCAGAGCCGGGATCACCGATTCCTTGCTGACATTGCAGAACTGGGCAATTTTGGCCCGTTCGGTGTCCGGCAAGGGATGTTCACAGCGGCAGAGCAGGATATCCGGCTGGATACCCAACGAGGTCAGTTCCCGGACGCTGTGCTGGGTCGGCTTGGTTTTCAGCTCACCGGCAGCGGCAATATAGGGCACCAGAGTGACATGAACGGAAATCGCATTTTCCCGGCCGACCTTGTTGCGCAGTTGCCGGAGCGCCTCGATAAAGGGCAGGCTTTCGATATCGCCGACGGTGCCGCCGATTTCGCAGAGGACGAAATCGATGCCATCGAGCTTGTCTTCGGCAAATTCCTGAATTGCGTCAGTGACATGTGGGATGACCTGGACGGTCGCCCCCAAATAGTCGCCGCGGCGCTCCTTGGTGATGATCGACTGATAGATTCGCCCCGATGTGACATTATCGGATTGCAGCGAGGGAACGCCGGTAAAACGCTCGTAATGGCCGAGATCGAGATCGGTCTCTGCGCCATCGTCCGTGACATAGACTTCGCCATGCTGATAGGGCGACATCGTGCCCGGATCAACGTTGAGATAAGGGTCAAGTTTCCGGATTCGCACGGAATATCCGCGAGCCTGCAGCAGCGCACCGAGGCTTGCCGCCATCAGACCTTTGCCAAGAGAGGAAACCACACCGCCGGTTATGAAAATATATCGCGCCATGGGAGGAGAGGCTTAAGGCGTTATCACCGCAATTGGCAATCCCGCGAATCCGGAAAAGCGAAATAAATATTATTTCGTCGGGAGTGAATCGCAGCCCGCCGATTGCCCGACGACCGGACACAAATCGTCATGCGTCGTAATCAGGCCAAAGCCCAAGCCAGTGAATCGCTGGCAAACGGCCTATTGATCGAGTGGAATGGAGCCGTCCGAGTTGGCGGCTGGCGCCTCGTCTTCCGCCGCAGCGGCAGCAGCAGCCGCCAGTGGATCGTCACCGACCAATGGCACATCGTCAGCAGGCGCCGAAATCGGTGCACTCGTGTCCCGTTGCAGGCTCTGGTCGAGCGATTCGACCTTGCCTTCCGCCGCCGCCAGCACCGCCAGCGTGATCGACAGGGCGACGAACAAGACGGCCAGGACCGATGTCGTCCGGGTCAGCAGATCCGCTGCGCCGCGCGCTGACATCATACCGGAAGGCGAGCCGCCGACGCCCAGTCCGCCGCCTTCGGATTTCTGCATCAATATGACGCCCACCAGCATGGCGGCGACAATGGCTTGAAGGACGGTGAGAAAAAGAAACATGAATTTTCCGAACTAATAAGGCGAGCTTGCGCTCCAACGTGCAGCGCACATAGCGATTGGCTGGCCCGAGTTCAAGCGGTGATCCACTGCCCCTCGAATGGCCAAAGTTGGCAAAGTTGGGGCGGAACGTGCCTGAAGGCTGACAATGTTGGATAGATAATGTCAAATGTTGGAAATTATGTTTCCCACCGCCCGATCATTCTGCCTACCCAAGGCACCGCCAGATTCTTTCGCCGACACGATATCCACGGCGATTCAGGCGGCCGCGGCCGCCTCTATAATCGGCCCGAATTTCGCCGCCGTCAGACTCGCGCCGCCGACGAGGCCGCCGTCGACATTGGCAACCGCCAGCAATTCTGCCGCATTGCTGCCGTTCATCGATCCGCCGTAGAGAATGCGCACATCATCGCTGCCCTGCCCCATCAGCTCGCCCAGTTTTTTCCGGATCGCCGCGTGCATTTCTTCGACATCGCTGGTTTCGGGAACCCGGCCCGTGCCGATCGCCCATACGGGTTCGTAGGCAATGGTCAGCCAATCAGCGCTGGCACCGGCGGGAAAGGAGCGCGCGAGCTGTACCGTGACAATTTCTATCGCCTGCCCGGCATCGCGTTCCTCTTCGGTTTCTCCGACACAGAGAATGGCCCCCATGCCGGCGGCGTGGACCGCCTCTCCCTTGGCCTTCACTTCGCCATCGCCTTCCTGCTGATCGGCGCGGCGTTCGCTGTGACCGATGATCGAATAGCTGGCTCCCGCTTCGTTAAGCATTACGGCGGACAGGCATCCGGTATGCGCGCCGCTTTCGGCAAAGTGGCAATCCTGCGCGCCGATGGCAAAGCCCGGGTTGGCCTGCACGGCGGCGGTAATCAGTGTTGCCGGGGGGCAGATGCCGACATCGGCACCTTCATGATTGGCAGCAATCGCAGCAATATCCGCGATATCCGAAAGCTGCGCCCGCAGCCCGTTCATTTTCCAGTTGCCGACGATATATTTGCGGTTTGCCATGAAGCCCTCAGCCTTTTCTGTTTTTCTGATGTTCGTCCGCTAACAAATATCCTGACGCTTGCCAATTTCCTTCCGCAGTCTTTTGCTTGAACCACAAAGCCAAGCCGCCTAAAGCAGGCGCAAATCCCACTCCCGCAATGGAACATCTCTTTCATGATCAGTTTTTTCCGCCGCATTTTTTCCTCGAAACTGGGGCTTTTCCTGACCTTTTGTTTTATCGGGTTGATCGCATTTGCCTTCGCCACGGCCGACGTGTCGAGCAGCGGTACTTTCGGCGGGGTCACTGGTTCGGGAACCGCTGCGACAGTGGGGGATAGCAAACTGACCACGGCGGAGCTGAGCCAGTCCGTCAACAATGCCTTCCGCAACGAACAGCGGGAGAATACCGGGCTCGATCTCAAAAGCTATATCAACGGCGGCGGTTTCGACGATGTATTGGAACGGCTGATCAACAGCTTTGCCATCGCAGATTTCGGCACCAAATATGGCATGGCCGCCGGCAAGCGCCTGGTCGATGGTGAAATTGCCAATATCGGTGCTTTCCAGGGCGCCGACGGCCAGTTCAGCGAAGAAAATTTCCGGCGCGCCTTGCAGCAACAGGGTATAAACGAAACCCAGCTGCGCGACGATTTTACCCGCAATCTGCTCGCCGACCAGCTGTTGACTGCAGCGGGTTTCGGCGCCGCCGTGCCGCAAAAACTGGTTATGCCCTATGCTTCTCTGCTGCTGGAATCGCGCGAGGGCCAGATTGCAACCGTCCCTTCGGTTGCCTTCGTCGACAATAGCAAACCGGCGAAAGCCGCGGTCGAAGCTTTCTACGCGAAAAACGCATCGCGCTACACCATTCCGGAACGGCGGACGATCCGCTACGCCTTGTTCGAAAAATCCCGTTTCAATGACAAGATCAAGCCGACCGAAAAGGAAATCGCGGGCTATTATAATCTGAACAAGTCCCGCTATTCGGCGAGTGAAACGCGCAATCTCAACCAGGTGATCGTGCCGACCGAAGCCGCCGCCAAGGCGCTGGCCGCCAAGATCAATGGCGGCACCACGCTCGAGCAAGCGGCGCAATCGGTCGGGCTGTCTGCCGCCGAAGTGGGTTCGATCAGCAAGACCGACTTTGCCAATAACGCCTCGCAAGCGGTCGCCAATGCCGCCTTTGCCGCTCCTTCCGGCGGGATCGCCGGACCAGCGCAAAGCGCGCTCGGCTGGCACATCGTCAAGGTCGAGAGCATCAAGCAGATCCCCGCCCGTCCGCTGGCTCAAGTCCGCACCGAAATAGTTGGCGAGCTGACCCGCTCAAAAATTGAAGAAGCGATGGCCGAACTCACGGTGCGGCTGGAAGATGAATTTGCCGACGGTGCAACACTGGGCGACATCGCCAAAGCCGAACAGCTGAAGATCGAGTCGACCCCGGCGCTTCTCGCCAATGGGCAAAATCCGAATGACCGCAATTATAAGCCAATCCCCGAGATGCAGCGGATTTTGCCGATCGCCTTTACGATGGAAGCCGATTCCGACCCGCAAGTCGTCGAAATCATTCCCGGCCAGCAATATGCTGTGGTCGCGGTCACCGACATTACCGAATCCGCGCCGCCGCCGATGACGCAAATCGAACAGCTGGTGACGCGCGACTATATGCTCGACCAGGGATCGAAAAAAGCCAAGGTCGTCGCCGACAAGATTGCCAAAGCCGTCAGCGGTGGTACGTCCTTGTCGAAAGCGGTCGCCGATGCCGGGGTCAAGCTGCCGAGTCCGGAACGGATTCGTTCAACCCGCGCCGATCTCGCCCGGCAAAGCCAGCAGGGTCAGGTGCCGGCACCGATCAGCCTGATGTTCAGTATGGCCCAGGGCACCGCCAAGTCGCTGGCAGCGCCGCGCGATCAAGGCTGGTTCGTGGTCGTGCTCGACAAGCTCAACCGCGGCGATGCGTCGAAACGGGAAGATTTGCTGACCGCGACAAAGACGCAGTTCAAGCAGGTGTTCGGCAATGAATATACCGCGCAATTCATCAACGCGATGAAGGAAGATATCGGCGTCAAGCGCAACGAGGACGCACTCACCGCGGTGAAGAATCAGCTGATCGGCGGACGGTAAAATATTCATGGCGAGCAGTTTCGGAATGGAAGCGGCTCGCACGGCGCTGGATAGCGGAAAGCCTGCGCTGATCTGGCGGCGACGGGTCGCGGATACCGAAACGCCAGTTTCCGCCGCGCTGAAATTGATGCACGAAGGCCGCGGCGACTATCTGCTCGAATCGGTCGAGGGTGGCGAGACCAGAGGTCGTCACAGCATGATCGGCCTGGCCCCTGATCTGGTGTTCCGCGCCGAGGGCACCAAGGCCAAAATCAATCGCAACTGGCTGGACGATCGCGAGGCGTTTGCCCCGGAAAGCGGCGACAGCCTCTCCGCGCTACGCAGATTGGTAAAGGCCTGCCAGATGGATGTGCCGGAGGAACTGCCCCGCGCTCTCGCCTGTCTGGTCGGCTATTTCGGCTATGAAACCATCGGCCTGGTCGAGAAATTGCCGCGCGCGCCGCAATCCGAGCTGGATCTGCCCGACATGTTGTTTGTCCGGCCAACGGTGATCCTGATCATTGACCGGTTGGCCGATGAACTGTTTCTGGTCGCGCCGCTATGGCCGGAGAGTGATGGCGACAGCGAAACCAGGATCGCCGCGGCAGAGGAGCGACTGGATGAAGTGGAGCGGGGCCTGTCCGCCGCCGTTCGGCCTGAACTGGTCGAACGACGAGCGTCAGGCGATGAACAGACTGGCCTCGACAGGCTCAGCCCGAACGGAGTAGCGTTTACCCCGCAAGTCCCGGCTGAAAAATATTCCGAGATGGTGCTGCGCGCCAAGGAGTATATCGAGGCCGGTGATATTTTTCAGGTGGTGCTGGCCCAGCGTTTCACCACGCCGTTCACCCTGCCGCCGATCGAATTGTACCGCGCCTTGCGCCGGATCAATCCCTCGCCCTTCCTGTTCTTTCTCGACCTGCCCGGCTTTGCCCTCACCGGTTCCAGCCCGGAAATTCTGGTCCGCGCGCGCGATGGCGAAGTCACCATCCGTCCGATCGCCGGCACCCGTCCGCGCGGCAAAAATGCCGCCGAGGACAAGGCGAACCGGGAGAGTCTGCTCGCCGATCCCAAGGAACGGGCCGAGCATCTGATGCTGCTCGATCTCGGTCGCAATGACGTCGGCCGCGTCGCAAGCGCGCACAGCGTCGAGGTCACCGATAGCTACACCGTCGAATTTTACAGCCATGTTATGCATATCGTCTCCAATGTTGTCGGCCAGCTGGCCCCCGACAAGGACGCGCTCGACGCCCTGTTCGCCGGCTTCCCCGCCGGCACGGTCAGCGGCGCACCGAAAGTGCGCGCCTGCGAGATCATCGCCGAACTCGAACCCGAAACCCGCGGCGCCTATGCCGGCGGCGTCGGCTATTTCTCGCCCGATGGCAGCATGGACAGCTGCATCGTGCTCAGAACCGGGATTGTGAAGGACGGCATGCTGCATGTGCAGGCGGGCGCGGGGATCGTCGCGGATAGTGATCCGGCCTATGAACTGGCGGAATGTCAGGCCAAGGCCGGAGCGTTGCTGGCGGCGGCGAAAGAAGCGGTGAAGCGGGCGCGAGATGTGGGGTTCGGGCAGTAATCTGAAAAGCCGGCTTCAGTCGGGGAAATATCCAGCGTCGATTGCCAACAGGATCAGGGCGCTGTAATGCGCGGCATGTCCAAAGCTGATCGTCTTGACCGCCTCGATGCCCGCCGTTCCGCGCTGGAAGAGGATTATGAGGCCACGCTGCTCGATGCGTTGCGGACGACCGCCGCTGGCAAATGGGGCCTGTTTGACCACAAGGGCGATCGCGGCACCCGCGCCGCCATCGCTCCCACCATCAACGAACTGCAGGAAATGGGTGAGGAAATCGACGCCGCGCGGGAGATTCTCTTCATGCCACCGTTCGAACTGCAACAGCAATTCCTCGCGTCGCGAGGGCCTGTCGGCCCCCAAGCTGTCGGCGAACCCAAGCAGGCGCAGGCCTGGCTTAATCGCCTTGCCGTTACAGTCGATGATAAAAGCAGCTAAATCCGCCACTGAGGCCAGACGCAGCCATTCCGTTGGGTAGCCACTGGCTGGCGTCAAAACGGCCTGAGACAGAGGCCTTCATCGGGCTAAAACGAGCCTTGGCCGCCTGCCCCTCACTCCAGCATCTTCGGCGCTTCCTTCTGCAGCTTCGCCTTGATCTTGTTGGCGAACATCGCCAGCATTGGCGGCAATTCCAGAACCGCATACACCTCGTCTTCGCGGACGTGCATATCGCTGACGATGCGCTGGCCGACCGCCTCCAGAGTGAAGTGGAGATGGTCGCCTTCCCAGTGATGACCGGTCATGCTCGCGCCGGGGATGATGTCGCTTAGCGTGTGCACGCCGCTGCCGATCCGGCTTTTGGCTTCATCCAGACCCAGTTTATGGGGGATATTGACGGTGACGGGTTCACCCATGATGATTCTCCAGAACTTTTTAAAGGAACCACTAGCACTGAGCCTGTCGAAGTGCGCCTCTGGACTTGAAGCGTCCTTCGACAAGCTCAGGACTAGCGGACCTAACCCGATCGCTCCTATCATGCTGTGCTTTAAGGTCAAAGCCTTCGCAGAATCACTTGGCCTGCCGGTCATTTCCCACTAGGCAGCTTGGCATGATCCTGGTCATCGACAATTATGACAGCTTCACCTTCAACCTGGTCCATTATCTGATGGAACTGGGCGCAGAGGTGCGGGTGGAACGCAATGATGCGCTGAGCGCCGCAGAGGCGCTGCGCACGGGCGCGCAGGCTTTCCTGATTTCGCCGGGTCCCTGCACCCCGAATGAAGCGGGCATATCGCTGGATCTGGTCGCCGCCTGCGCGGATGCGGGCAAGCCGTTGCTCGGCGTCTGTCTGGGCCACCAGAGCATCGGTCAGCATTTCGGCGGCAAGGTCGTGCGCGGCGGCCTGATGCACGGCAAGACATCGCCGGTGACCCACGACAGCAGCGGCGTTTTTGCGGGGCTGCCTTCGCCCTACACCGCGACCCGCTATCACTCGCTGATTGTCGAGGATATTCCCGCCTGCCTGCCGGTCAACGCCACCGCCGACGATGGTTCGGTGATGGGTTTTCGCCATGAAAGCCTGCCGATTCACGGCGTGCAATTCCACCCGGAGAGCATTGCTACGGAACATGGCCACGCGCTGCTGGCCAATTTCATGGCGATAGCGGGGATCGAAGCGAAGGAAGCGGCATGAGATTGCCGGATCCGATGAGTGCGCTTTCTGAAGAGGAAGCCCGAAAGGCTTTTGCCGCGATTTTCGATGGTAACTGTTCGGCAGAGGATATCACTGCCTTTCTGGTGGCATTGGCCGACCGGGGCGAGACTTCGTTCGAAATTGCCGCTGTCGCTACTGAAATGCGCGCGCGGATGATCGGTGTCGATGCGCCGGCCAATGCGATTGATGTCTGCGGCACCGGCGGCGATGGCAGCCACAGCCTGAATATTTCCACCGCCACTTCTCTGGTTGTTGCCGCCTGCGATATCCCGATGGCAAAGCATGGCAACCGTGCCGCATCGAGCAAGGCTGGCGCGGCGGATACGCTGGAGGCGCTGGGGCTGGATCTTGCCAAGGCAGCTACCAAGGCGGAGCAAAATCTGCGCGAAATCGGTATCGCCTTTTTCTTCGCCCCGAACCATCATCCGGCGCTTGGGCCGCTGGCTCCGATCCGCGAGGCGATCGGTCGGCGGACGATCTTCAATCTGCTTGGTCCCTTGTGCAATCCCGCGAAGGTCAAGCGCCAGCTGATCGGTGTGGCCTCGCCCGATCTGGTCGAGACCTATGCTGCAGCGGCGGCGCAGCTCGGCTATGACAGGGCGATGATCGTCTCCGGCGAAGAAGGGCTCGACGAGCTCAGCATTTCGGGACCCAGCCGGGTTGCCATGATCAGCGACGGAGCGGTCACCATCAGCCGGATCACGCCGGAGGATGCGGGCCTGCCCCGTCATTCCGCGGAAGCGATCAAGGGCGGCGATCCCGCCTATAATGCCGCTGCGCTCAAGGCGCTGTTGCAGGGAGAAAAATCCGCCTATCGCGATGCTGTGCTGCTCAACAGTGCCGCGGCGCTGATGGTGGCGGGTGAAGTCGACAGCTGGGAAGAAGGCGTCGAGGAAGCCGCCGAAGCGCTCGACAAGGGGCTTGCCAACGCCATGCTCAATTGCTGGATCGCCAATCAATGAACAAGCTCGATGAAATCTGCGCGACCAAGCGCGACCATGTCGCTTTGCAGCGCACGATCCTGTCCGACGCAGCGCTACGCGATGCCATCAGCCGTCAGGACGCGCCCCGCGGCTTTGCCGCAGCGATCCGGGAGAAGTCGGCCAGTGGCTTTGCCCTGATCGCGGAAATCAAGAAAGCCAGCCCGTCCAAGGGCTTGATCCGGGAAGATTTCGATCCCCCTGCCCATGCGCTGGCCTATCAGGCTGGCGGCGCGGCCTGCCTGTCGGTGCTGACCGATACACCCTATTTTCAGGGTGCCGACGAGTATCTGGTGGCTGCGCGCGCGGCGGTCAATCTGCCCTGCCTGCGCAAGGATTTCATGGTCGATCCCTGGCAGGTCGCGGAATCGCGGGCGCTGGGTGCGGATGCAATCCTGATCATCATGGCGGTGCTGGACGATGCTCTGGCAGCGGAGATCGAAGCGGCAGCGCTGTCGCTCGGCATGGACGCGCTGATCGAGGTGCATGACGAAGCGGAACTGGAACGGGCGCTAAAGCTGCAATCGCCGTTGCTCGGCATCAACAACCGCAATCTCAAGACCTTCGAGACCAGCCTCGACCAGACCGAGCGGCTGGCAAAGCTGGTCCCCGACGACCGGATCATGGTCTCGGAAAGCGGTATCTTCACCCATGAGGATTGCCAGCGGCTCGCGCAATCGGGCGCCCGCGCCTTTTTGGTAGGTGAATCTCTGATGCGACAGGATAATGTGGAGATCGCAACCTACGCGCTGCTGACAGGAAACCAATGAGCAAACTGACCCATATCGACGGCGATGGCGCGGCCCATATGGTTGACGTTGGCGACAAGGCGGACACGGTGCGCGAGGCCCATGCCGAGGGCCGGATCGCGATGAAGCTGGAACTATTGGAGGCGATAAAAGCCAATGCGATGAAAAAGGGCGATGTGCTGGCGACGGCGCGGATTGCCGGGATCATGGCGGCAAAAAAGACCAGCGACCTGATACCTTTGTGCCATCCGCTGGCGCTGACCAAGGTGGCGGTCGATTTTGCGTTTCTGGATGATGGCATCAAGGTCTCTTCGATGGCGCGCCTGACCGGCAAGACCGGGGTGGAAATGGAAGCGTTAACAGCCTGTTCCGTCGCACTCCTGACAATCTATGACATGTCCAAGGCGATGCAGAAGGATATGGTGATCCGCGATATTAAGCTGCTCTCCAAGAGCGGCGGAAAATCGGGAGACTGGGTCGCGGAATGAGCGCATTGCTGCCTCTTGCCGAAGCGCAGCAGCGACTGATCGCGCTGGCTTCCCGCCTGCCCGCCGAAACGCTTTCCGTTCACAACGCACTCGGCCGCTATATCATCGGAGACCTGATTGCCAAACGCGAGCAACCGGCTGCCGACATGTCGGCGATGGACGGCTATGCGATCCGCTTTGCCGACCGCGATGGACCTTGGACCTTGGTTGGCGAGTGCAAGGCTGGCAGTCCGCCTTGCCAGGCGCTGCAACCCGGAGAGACCGCCCGGATTTTCACCGGAGCCTTGCTGCCCGAAGGCGCGGATACCGTGGTCATGCAGGAAAATGTCACAGCCGATGGCGCCACCATCCGGCTGACCGCAGAGCCCTCGCCCGCAAAAGGCCGTCATGTTCGCCACCAGGG
>PFJE01000028.1 GCA_002783865.1 Sphingomonadales bacterium CG_4_10_14_3_um_filter_58_15 | reverse complement strand
GTGCCCGGACCGTTGACCACGTCGCTCATTGCCTTCCGCACAAATTCGACGTGTTCAGCGGGGAAATCGATCTTGTCGAAACCCTGGGGCTTGGTGCCAAGCGTCAGGCGCGGCAAGACATGACGGCCCGTGGCCAGCCGCGATGCCATAACCGCCAGTTGCAAGGGGCTGGAAAGCATATAGCCTTGGCCAATGGTGGCGTTGACCGTATCGAATGTCTGCCATTCGCGGCCCCATTTCTTCATTTTCCATGCCGGGTCAGGCACGGTGCCGTAAAATTGGCTGGTCACCGGTAGCGGGAATTCCTGCCCCAACCCACAGCGTCGTGCCATCGCTGCGATCGGATCCATCCCGACCCGCTGGGCCATTGTGTAAAAATAGACATCGCAGCTCTGATAAATGCCTTTGGCCATGTTGACGGTACCGTGGCCGCGCCGGTTCCAGCATCCAAACACCCGATTGCCAACGCGCAGCCCGCCACCGCAGAATGCGGTATCTTCCGGATCAATGCCTTGTTGCAGCAGGGCCATCGACACCATGGGTTTGACTGTTGAGCCAGGCGGATAAAGACCCTTGAGCACCTTGTTGCGCAATGGCACGCGTTCATCGTCGCGCAGCATCGCATATTCGACCCCGCCAATCCCGTCGGAAAAGCTGTTGGGATCAAAGCTGGGCATGGATGCCATGCACAGCAGATCGCCGGTGCGGCAGTCCATCACCACCACTGATCCGCTTTCCAGCCCGATGCGGCGCGCGGCATAATCCTGCAACGGCCCGTCAATCGTCAGGCGGGTGGGTCGCCCTTGTACATCTTCGCGGGTTTCGAGATCGCGCACGATTCGTCCGCTCGCGGTCACTTCTACCCGCCGCGCCCCAGGCACTCCGCGCAGTTCCTTTTCGAACTGCTTTTCCAGACCGTCCTTGCCGATCTTGTAGCCCGGCGTGATCAATATCGGGTCGGGATTTTCCTTATAGTCCTCCGCCGATGCGATGCCGACATAGCCGACCAGATGACCGATCGCCGGGCCGGTCGGATAATTGCGCGAGAAACCCTGACGCGGCGACACGCCGGGCAGATCGGGCAGCCGCACGCTGACGGCGGCATATTCTTCCCAGTCCAGTCCGGTCGCCACCTGAACGGGTTGAAAACTGTTGGCCTGCGCCAGTTCCTTGTTGATCCGCTCCAGTTCTTCCTGATCGAGCGAAAGCAGTTCGGCCAGAGTGGCAACGGTTTTATCTTTGTCGCGCAACCGGTCGGGTATGATGTCGACGCGAAAATCGGTCTTGTTGTTGGCAATCGGCTTGCCGTTGCGGTCGATCAGCCAGCCCCGCCGGGGCGGGACCAGCGTCAGATTGACCCGGTTGCTTTCCGACAACAGCTTGTAGCGTTCGTTTTCGGCAATCGAGATATAGGCCATGCGTGCGGCCAGCAGCACCCCGACGCCAACCTGCAAGCCGCCGATCACCGTCGCCCGGCGCGTGAATGTCATTTCCTGCATCGCGCTGCTGATGGTTTTGGCTGCTTTCATGAGGCCACCCGCCAGCTGTCGATCGACCCGATCACCCGGGCGATAAACGGATATAGCAGGATCGACAGCAAAATTTGCGGCACGAGCAGGTCGAGGCGCGGCACATTGGATCTGAAATCGACGATCAGCATACCGCCTATTAGCACAAATATGATGGCAGTGGAGGCGATAAGCCAATCCTGCCAATAGTCGCGCCGCACCGATTTTCGGTCGACGGCTTCGAGCAGGATGAAAACCACCGACCAGAGAAACGCGGCGCTGCCGAGCGGCTGACCGCTAAAAATATCGTCGATCAGGCCCAGCGGAAATCCGGCCCATGCCGACCAGAATCCTGGACGGATCAAGCGCCAGGCCAACACCACCAGCAATCCCATTGGCGGCAGGATCGGATAATCGGTGATGATCGGCAGCGCCGTTATCATCGAACCAATGGCTACCGTCAGCGGCGGAATCATCTTGATCCGCAACTGCGAGGGTTGCCGGCCAATCCTGGATTGACGGGAGCGCGGCACTATTCGCCGGTTTCCAGTTCCCCGTCGGCCACGGGATTTTTCTCGATCTGGCGCATTGTTTCGGCCTGAAAAATGGGTTGCACAATAGCGTGGCTGACCTTGGCGGGATTGGCCAGGACCCGGCCGATGGCACCGGTTTCGGTCTTGCGAATAACGACGGCCACAGGAATGCCAGGACTATAGAGGCCGCCGCTGCCGGAGGTGATCATCAGATCACCGGTCTTGAACGGATTGGAGCCGATATTGATCGGTTGAATGTCCACCGTGCCGTCGCCGCGACCAGTGGCGAAAGCCGGCAGGCTATCGCGGGCGCGTTGCACGGGCGTGACATTATTACCGTCCGACACCAGCAGCACCCGGGCGGTTGTCGGTCCGGTTTCCAATATCCGGCCGACCAGTCCTTCCGGTGAGCGCACCGGCTGGCCGGGCTCCAGCCCGCTGCTGCTGCCGACGCCCAATGTGGCAATGCGACGCGAACTCGACGCGGTCGAACTGATCAGGCGTGCCATGGCAATCGAATCAGGAACTTCCTCATCCAGCTTCAACAACCGCTTGAGGCGTTCATTCTCTTGTCTGAGGGCACGGGCTTCCAGGATTTCTGAGCGATTTTTCTCCAGTTCCCGCTGCATCGCTGCATTTTTCGATGCAGCGTTGAAATAAGCGGCAATTTCATCGCCAGCACTGCCCGTGGCGCCACCGATTTCCGACAGCGACTTGCTGATTGGTGCCATGACTTCTGCGCCAGCGGTGCGAAGAGCGGAGAATCCGCGAGGATCGACGAACGAAATGAGCAACAGAAGCAGTCCGAGGACCGCTCCCAAAATGCCCAGTAAATAGCTGGCGAATATGCTGTACTGCGCCCGCTTGGAAAATCCTGGACGCCGATTGTTTGGCGGCGCCATATCGGTTTATCCTTTCGCTTCCAGTCGTTGTTCCATCATATACTCGGCATCAGGCGGTAGTCAGGACGCCTCTGAACATGGGGTCTTCCATCGCACGGCCGGTGCCGATCGCTACGCAGGCCAGCGGATCTTCGGCGACCGTGACCGGCAAGCCGGTTTCGTCGCTCAGCGCCGCGTCGAGGCCGGAGATCAGCGCGCCACCGCCGGTCAGGACAATGCCCTGATCGACAATATCGGCGGCCAGTTCCGGTGCGGTGTTTTCCAGCGCGATCCGGACGCCCTCGATGATCGTGCCGATCGGCTCGCTCAGCGCTTCGGCAATCTGGCCCTGGTTGATCGAAATTTCCTTCGGTACGCCATTTACCAGATCACGTCCCTTGATATGAATCGTGTGACCGACGCCATCGGCAGGCGCCTGGGCGACACCAAAATCTTTCTTGATCCGCTCTGCGGTGGTTTCACCGATCAGCAGATTGTGGTGACGACGGACATAGGAAACAATCGCTTCATCCATCTTGTCACCACCGGTGCGTACCGAGGTCGTGTAAGCCAGACCGCGCAGCGAGAGCACGGCCACTTCGGTGGTGCCGCCGCCAACGTCAACCACCATCGATCCGATCGGTTCGGTAACCGGCATGTCGGCACCAATCGCCGCCGCCATCGGCTCTTCGATCAGGAACACCTGCCGCGCGCCGGCATTGGATGCGGCATCGCGAATGGCGCGGCGTTCGACCGAGGTCGAACCGCTCGGTACACAAATCACGATTTCGGGATAGCTGAACAACTTGCTCTTGCCGTTTACCTTCTGGATGAAATGCTTGATCATCTGTTCGGCCACGTCGATGTCGGCGATGACGCCGTCGCGCAGCGGGCGAATGGCTTCGATGCTGTCGGGGGTCTTGCCCATCATCATCTTCGCGTCATTGCCGACGGCCTTGACCTTTTTTACGCCATTGATGGTTTCGATCGCAACAACCGATGGTTCGTTGAGAACGATACCCTGGCCGCGCAAATACACGACAGTATTGGCCGTGCCGAGGTCGATCGCCAAATCTTGCGAACGGAACTTGAACAGATTTTCAAACATATTTTTGTCCGTAATTTCTTATACATGCAGAGCTTGCTGCAACAATGAATCCAAGCGATAATCAAGCTGAACGGGTCATGAGGTTAACCATGGGAATCGCCCAAAAAATCAGGGGTCGCTTGGCAAGGTCGCTTGGGCTAGGAACAGCGATATGTCAATAAGAAGACTCCCAAATAGCCTGATAAATCGGATCGCTGCCGGAGAGGTTGTCGAGCGTCCCGCCAGTGCCCTGAAAGAGCTGGTCGAAAATGCGATTGATGCGGGCGCAAGCCAGATAAATATCCGCCTGGAGGAAGGCGGTCTAGATCTGGTGCAGGTCACCGATAATGGCTCCGGAATGAGCCGCGATGACATTGCTTTGGCGCTGGAACGCCATGCCACTTCGAAGCTGCCGGACGAGGCGATCGAGCTGGTGACGACAATGGGCTTTCGCGGCGAGGCCTTGCCGTCGATCGCCAGCGTGGCGCGCCTGACAATTGAAAGCCGAATGGCTGGAGAAGATGGCTGGTCGCGGGTGATCGATCATGGCGAACTGGTGCAGGAAGGGCCGACAGCAATTCCGCCGGGAACCAAAGTGCGAGTCGAGCAGCTGTTCGCCAAGGTGCCGGCAAGGCGCAAATTCTTGCGTACGGCGCGCAGCGAATATGCCGCCTGTACCGATATCGTGCGGCGTCTGGCGATGGCACGGCCGGATATCGGCTTCACGCTGGAGCATCAGGGGCGCAAGGCGATTGCGGTGCAGGCCGGGGAGACCGGACCCGAGCGGGTTGCCGCGCTGACCAGCCGCGACCTGCGCGCCAACAGCGTCGGCGTCGATCTGCAGCGGGAAGACATTCGCCTGACCGGAGTGGCTGGCCTGCCGACCTATAATCGCGGTGTCGCCGATCATCAGTTCCTGTTTGTCAACGGCCGCCCGGTCAAGGACCGGTTGCTGGTTGGCGCGGTCCGCGGCGCCTATGCCGAGATGCTGGCGCGGGACCGCCACCCGGTGGTCGCCCTGTTTATCGACATGCCACCGGAAATGGTTGATGTGAACGTTCATCCGGCGAAGACCGAGGTGCGCTTTCGTGAACCGGCGATGATCCGCGGAATGATTGTCAGCGGCCTGCGCAAGGCACTCGATGAAGGCGGATTCCGCGCTGTCCAGCGTCCGGCCGAATCGGCGCTGGGACGATGGCAGAGCGAACCGGTGAAGCCCGATCCACAGTCGAGCATTTTTACGGCTCAGGGCAGGGCGGCTGTAGCGCAGCAACCCTATCCATCTGCGGTGCGGGATGACCGCAGCGCCTTTGCGGGACTGGAATCCCATGACGATCTCGCGCCGTTGATGGGGCGGGCGGAGGAAGCCTCCGGGCCGGTCCCGGATGTCGGTCGCTATCCGCTCGGCATCGCGCGCGGCCAGGTCGCAAAAACCTATATCGTCGCTGAAGCAGAAGACGGACTGGTGATCGTTGATCAGCACGCGGCGCACGAACGGCTGGTGCTGGAACGGATGCGCAAGGCGGTTGAAGGCGGCACCGTGGCGTCGCAGGCGCTGCTGATGGCAGAAGTGGTGGAGCTGGATGAAAATGCCTGCGACCGGCTTGAAGCGCGGATTATAGAATTATCCGAATTCGGGCTGGAGCTGGAGCGTTTCGGCCCAACCGCCATGCTGGTGAGAGCGACGCCGGCGATGCTGGGATCGGGCGATGTCCGGGAACTGGTCACCGATCTGGCCGACGAACTGGGTGCCTATGACCAGGCGCTCAGCCTCAAGGAGCGCGTCGATCATGTCGCATCGACCATGGCCTGTCATGGCTCGGTCCGGGCGGGACGGGTGCTAAGCGTCGCCGAAATGAACGCGCTGCTGCGCGAGATGGAAGTCACCCCGCACAGCGGCCAATGCAATCACGGTCGTCCGACTTGGGTGAAACTGGCGCTGGACGATGTGGAAAAATTATTTGGCCGGAAGTGAGTCCAATGCTCGATCGGAGCAGGCTGTGATCAGGGTCATTGCTTGTTCATCCCGGTGGACTAGGCGTTTGGTCTGAATGAAACGGGAGTTTGCCATGATATATCGCCCTGCGGCCTATGCATTTTTTGCGCTGATGATGGTGTGCAGCGTCGCCGCCGATGCGCGCCCCGCCGCTGATGCCGCTCTATCCAGCGAAGCCGATCTGTCGGGCTACTGGCAACAAGGCGACGGCCAAGTCGTCCATTTCACCCAGGACGGTTCCAGCCTGACGTCCCGCTACCGCGAGCGATCCGCCAACAATGATGAAGGGGATATAGATTTCACCGCCACCGTCCACGGCAACCTGATCTACGGCGCCCATCGTGGTCCGTTTTCTCGCACGATGCAGCGAAAATGTGCGCTCCAGATCTGGGTCGGCATGGGTCTGACGCTGAGCGATGACGGCACGGAACTGGCTGGTTTTCGGGGCGACCGGATCGTCGACCTGAAAACCTGCAGCGCTGAAAACAGCGATACCGTCAAGCTCGTCTACAAAAGGCTCGCCGATTTCGATCCCGTGCAATGAAGCAGCCGGATTGAGCGGCGGTCAGGGGATGAGCGTTGCTTCGAACGGTGCCAGGCTGCCGTCGCTCTCACCCGGTTTCACGCCCGCCAGCCTGGCGACAAGCGAATAGATATTCACATTGTCAAACGCCGGTAGCGGACCGCCCGCAGTGATCGCAGGTCCGCTGGCCAGGAAAAAGGCCATCATGTCCGGTTCCCGCTGGTCATAGCCATGGCCGCCGCCAATACCGGTCATCCATTCGGGGACATCCTGATAGACGACCCAGCCGATCTCGGGCAGGCAAAGGATCGAGGGCACGCGCGGATTTGTGCCATAGCCGAATTCGGTCGGGATATTCTCGCGCTCCCAGCATTGCATATGCTCATGTGTCCGGACAAAGGCAGCGCGCAGCGCCTCCATATTGCCATCCAGCGGCTCTAGTCCGGCATAATTGCCATCTTCCACCAGCCGATATTGATCGCGCGGCATGATCGAGTCGAGATGGATGATTCGCTCGGGCGATGTTTCGGTCATGCCATGGTCCGACACGATGACGAAATTGATCGGCTGTCCCATGCCGTCGAGCTGCTGCTTCAATCGACCGATTTCGCTATCCACCCCGCTGATCGCCGCGTGCAGCTTCTCGCCCGGTGCGGGGCCAAAATAATGGCCGGCGGTGTCCACCGTATCGAAATAAAGGGTCACCAGCTTTGGCCTTATATCGGCGGGCCGCCGCATCCAGTCGACGACCGCATTGATCCGCCGGTCATTCGACAGCTTTTCGTTGAACGGCCACCAGTCGGCGGGCCGCAAACCGTCGATTTCCACTTCCGATCCGGGCCAGAACATCGTCGCTGAGCGAACACCCTGTTTCTCGGCGGTGATCCAGATCGGCTCCGCCTCGCTCCACCAGAACGGGTCCTTGGTCGCCATTTTGAACAGCTCACCCGGTCGCGCGACATCTTCCATCGTGTTGCCGACAATGCCGTGATGATCGGGCGTCTTGCCGGTCACCAGCGTCCAGTGGTTGGGAAAGGTCTTGCTCGGAAAGGACGGGCGCATCGGGCCATAGATGCCGGTGGCTGCCAGCGCGCTGAGATTGGGGGTGATCCCGCGGTCCAGATAGTCCGGCCGGAAGCCGTCGATCGAGATCAATATTGTGACCGGATCGTGTGTCTCGGCCTTTTCTGTGCGAGAATAGTCCTGCTCGGGTGTGGTCGCAGCCAAGGTCGGTGCGCCAAAAAGCAGAAAACTGGCAAAAATCAGCGAAAATATCGAACGAATCATACAGTCTTCTCCCGGTTCATTATCGCCTAGCCAAACAATGTGACAAATCAGACATTGAATTTGAAATTGAAGATATCGCCATCCTTGGCGACATATTCCTTGCCCTCTTGTCGCAGTTTTCCGGCATCGCGCGCCGCGCTTTCACCGCCCAATGCGACATAATCATCAAAGGCGATGGTTTCGGCGCGAATGAAGCCGCGCTCGAAGTCGCTATGGATTTCGCCCGCAGCTTCGGGGGCTTTTGCGCCCTTGTGCACGGTCCATGCCCGCGCTTCCTTGGGGCCGACGGTGAAGAAGGTCTGCAGCTCGAGCAACTGGTAACCGGCGCGGATCACCCGGGCGAGGCCGGATTCCTCCAGCCCCAGTTCGGCCAGAAATTCTGCCCGGTCGTCCGGCTCCATCTCGACCAGTTCGGATTCGATCGCGGCGGAGACGATGACTGCCTCCGCGCCCTCGGCCTTGGCCTTTTCAAACACCGCGGCGCTCAACGCATTGCCCTTGGCGGCATCGGCTTCGCTGACATTGCAGACATAGAGCACCGGCTTGGCGGTCAGCAATTGCGACTGGTCGAAAATCCGTTGCTCTTCCTCACCCTCTGGCTCGGTCAGCCGCGCCGGCTTGCCCTCGCGCAGCAATTCCAACGCCTGGCCGAGAACATTGGCCGCCATCTTGGCTTCCTTGTCGCCGCTCGTCGCCTTTTTCTGGAAAGCGGGCACGCGCTTTTCCAGGCTTTCCAGATCAGACAGCAACAGTTCCGTCTCTACCACTTCCGCATCGGAGATCGGATCGATCTTGTTGGCGACATGCTGGATATCGTCATCCTCGAAACAGCGCAGCACATGGACAATGGCATCGACTTCGCGAATATTGCCGAGAAACTGGTTGCCCAGTCCTTCGCCCTTGGACGCACCCTTGACCAGGCCAGCGATGTCTACGAACGCCAGCTGCGTCTCGATGATCTTGGCGCTGTTGGCGATCTTGGCGATCTGTTGCAGCCGCGGATCGGGCACCGCGACCTGGCCGACATTGGGCTCGATCGTGCAAAACGGATAGTTCGCCGCCTGCGCCGCCTGCGTCTCGGTCAGTGCATTGAACAGCGTTGATTTTCCGACGTTGGGAAGCCCAACGATACCGCATTTGAAACCCATGTGAATACTCCGTCATGCTGAACCGGATTCAGCATCCCGTGCCAAATCGTTCAAAAGTTGCGCATATACGCTATGGACCCTGAATCAAGTTCAGGGTGACGATTAATTCGAATCTGTCCGCTATTCCTGCAACCGCATCGCAACTTCGCTCATGAACCGCGCATCATCGCCCTTGGCCAGCCAGTCCGCCTCCGCCGCGACCACGCCCAGCATATCAGCCAGATCCTCGATCTCGGACTTGGCATAATTGCCTAGGACATGGCCAGTCACCCGCGCCTTGTGGCCGGGATGGCCGATGCCGATCCGCACGCGGCGGAATTCGGGGCCGATATGGGCGATCATCGAGCGGATTCCGTTATGACCGGCTGCACCGCCGCCGCGCTTGACCTTGATCCGGAACGGCTCGAGATCGAGTTCGTCGTAGAAGACGGTGACATCCTCCGGCTGCAATTTGTAGAAATCCATCGCGGCGCGCACGCTGCTGCCGCTTTCGTTCATGAAGGTCGCCGGTTTCAGCAGCACCAGCTTTTCGCCGCCCAGCCGCGCTTCCATGGTCCAGCCCTTGAACTTCTGCTTCGGCGGCGGAAAGCCATGCACCTGCTCGAGCGCGTCGATCACCATGAAGCCGACATTGTGCCGGTGCAGCGCATATTGCGCACCCGGATTGCCAAGGCCGACCCATAGTTGCATTTTCTAACGCGTTCCTCGCTCGTTTTGGACTTCGGGACAGACAAAAAAACCGTCCATGCCCTGTTTGATCGGCATGAACGGTTTTTCGTTACATTGTTTGATCGATAAAGGTCTAGCTGTCTTCGCCCTCGACCGTATCGGCATCCTGCTCGGTGACTTCGGTTTCATCAGCTGCATCGTCTTCAGCGGCTTCGTCATCCGAAGATTTCAGAGCGGATGGTGCGGTTACGCCGGCAATGGTGAAGTCACGATCGGTGATCGCGCTTTCCGCGCCCTTGGGCAGGGTGATGCTGGAAATGTGAATCGAATCACCAATTTCCAGACCGGTCACATCGATTTCGATCTGGTCAGGGATATGGTCCGCATCGCACATCAGGTCGAGTTCGTGACGCACAACGTTCATGACGCCGCCACGTTTCAGGCCAGGAGAATCTTCCTGGTTGATAAAGACAACAGGAATATTGACCTGAACCTTCGCGCCCTTTGCAAGGCGGAAGAAGTCGACATGCAGCGGGCGGTCGGAGACCGGATCAAAAGCAACATCCTTTGGCAGTGTCCGGGTTTTCACGCCGTTGACTTCGACCTGAATCAGCGAATTCATGAAATGGCCGGTGCCGAGCAGTTTGTTCAACGCCCGCGCTTCGACGTGAATCGCCACGGCTTCTTTCTTGTCACCGTAGATTACGGCAGGGACACGGCCTTCGCGACGCAGTGCACGGGAGGCTCCCTTGCCAGCCCGTTCGCGAGGCTCTGCTGAAATAGTCAGCTGATCACTCATAATGTTGCTCCAAAAATAAGGTTTTGTTAGATTTCCGCCACGCCTCCAGGGTGCTCATGGCCGGAAAGAGGGCGCTATAAGGTTGGAACATCGCAAAAGCAAGGGTTTTGCGGCCTCGAATCGGGTACGCGAATCGGGCAGGCGAATCGGCCTAGCGGAAAAATCCGATCTGCGAGCTGGTTGCCAGCAATATGCCGCTTTTCGACCAGATTTCGGCGCGCCCGTCGGTGGCGCTGTTCCTGACCGTGGCACCGGTCACCCGCAGCATCATGAAATCGCTGCCCGCCGCCGCCAGATCTTCATCGCTGGCATAGATGTACGTTGCCATGGTTACGGTCGAACCAGGGCGAAATTGTTCGGTGACAAAGAATGTTCGCGGCATCGGCGTGTCGAGGATCGAGAACAGGCTGACCCGGTCGACCGGGCGACCGTCTGCTTCCCTGATCCAGACGATGGCTTCGGGTGATGTGTTGACCGCAAAGGGCATGCCCTTGGCAATGCGCTGATCATAGTGCGAGACCCATTTCGGCGCCATTGGATTGACCGATGGCAAGGGGATCGAATCTACCGGTGACTTGGTTGCAGGCATTTCCACCTGATAATCGATATCGGTCGGACGGCGGGTGCTGGTGACGATGTCGGCGGCATTGGTCATCGATCCGTTCTGCGACAGTTCGACGCGCCAGAACTGGGTGGAGGCGCCGGCCCGCAGCAAGGTGACCGACAGAGTGACCTCACCGGGTCCGACCCCGGTCATGAATATGATCTGCTGCGAAACCAGCGGACCACGGCGCTCCGGATGCATTTCTACCGCCTGGGCTGCGATCGCCGCCACCCAGCCACCAAAAGCCATGCCGGTCGGATTGCGATACACGTCGCTCGCCTCGATTGTGTATTGCCCGTCTTCCAGCGCGATTAGCGCGGTTTCGCGATCAAATATAAATGTCATGCAATGCCCTGATTATTTATTGGGATTATTTATTGGATTTTTTCGACCTTATAGCCGCGCTTCGCCAGCATTTCCTGAACCGCATCCGGCCCCGCGAGATGCGCCGCGCCTACCGCGACCAGCGATGTTCCCGGTTTTTGCAGGCGCTTGTCGAGCTGTTCCGCCCAGTCCTCGTTGCGCGTGACCAGCAGAAATTCGCGCGTTTTCGGATCGTTCAATATGCCGGTATCGGACAGTGTCACGATCTGTTCGACATCGCCGGTCATCCAGGCGTTGAACAATTCTTCAAAGGCCTGCTGGGAATCCACCGACTCTTCGATGACGCTGGTCAGCATCAGGCGCTGCTGTGTTTCCGGCAGCCTGTCAAAATAGCTCAGCTGGCTCTCGATGGTTTCCAGCGCCACGATCGGTTTGCCGGCTTTTTCGAACTGGGCGGTCAGTTTCTTTTCGACACCACCGCTTGAATCGAGCCCCAGACTCCTGGTCTGCGCAGATGCCAGGGATAGCGCCGCCGCCCAGGTTTCCATGCGATTCAGGGTGCGTTCGGAAATCTTGGACGCGTCGATGATCCGGTCGAGGTCATCACGCAGCGATGGCTTGATGCGGGTGTCGAGCTGCTCTTGCCCTGGGGACACCGCCAGCCGGGAAAATATCTTGGCGGCGCTCTGCGGGTCGTCCAGCCCGAGCACTTCAATCACCAGATGATCCGATTCGGCAATTACGGTCTCCAGCGCCGGTGTGCGCCACTGGACATCGTTGGGCAGGATATGGATCGTGCCGAACATATAGGCCACACCGACCTGGCCGGGCTTTGTGCCACTCACCTTCCACAGGGCAGGGGTACCGGTCTTGACCGTGTTCAGGGTTACCGGATCGGGCGCACTGTTGCAGGCCGTGAGCAACAGGGAAGCCATAAGGGAAAGCCATGTGAGGATGTTTCGCATAATATCTATCTGGTGTGATGGCGGGGAAAAGAAAAGCCGGGTTTAAGAATAATCAATATTCAATCCGTTCTGCAACAATCCCTTTTTGCGCGAGCACCGCCTGAAGGCTGCTATCTCCGGCGAGATGACCCGCGCCGACGGCCAGGAAAATCGTGCCCGGCTGCTTCATGCGCTGTTCAACCCACTCCGCCCAGCTGCGATTGCGATTGACCAGCAGCGTATCGTAGAGAATCTTGTCTTCCAGTCCGGCATTCATCAGTTCACCCAGTTCATCGACATTGGCGTTCGCCCATTCGATGACCATCTGCTCCATGCCTTCGGCGGAGTCGCC
>PFJE01000169.1 GCA_002783865.1 Sphingomonadales bacterium CG_4_10_14_3_um_filter_58_15 | reverse complement strand
GGCATGGCCAATACCTTTCTGGCAGCGCGCGGCGTCAATGTCGGCAAGTCTTTGTGCGAGCATGATCTGGCGGACACCGCCAACGAAATTCTCGCCGCTGCAGACCGGGCCGATTGCACGGTGCACCTGCCTTATGACGTGGTGGTGGCCAAGGAGTTTCGCGCCAATCCGCCGATCCGGACAGTCAATGTTCATGAAGTGGCCGAGGATGAAATGATTCTCGATATCGGGCCTGCTGCCGTGGAAGCGCTGTCCGATGTCCTGAAGACCTGCAAGACTTTGGTCTGGAACGGGCCGCTGGGCGCGTTCGAGACCCCGCCGTTCGACCATGCCACCGTGGCGCTGGCGCGGACCGCTGCGGCGCTGACCAAAGAAGGGCAGCTGCTTTCTGTCGCCGGTGGCGGCGATACAGTGGCGGCGCTCAACCAGGCCGGCGTTGCCGACGATTTCAGCTTTGTATCGACCGCGGGAGGCGCTTTTCTGGAATGGATGGAAGGCAAGCCCTTGCCCGGCGTCGAAGCGCTAACCAAATAATTGAAAATATCAGGGAACAAAAAAATGGCGAATAGTGAAATGTTGAGCAAAATCGAAAATGGCCAGGGCTTTATTGCCGCGCTGGACCAGAGTGGTGGCTCGACGCCCAAGGCGCTGGCCGGCTATGGCATTGGCGAAGATTCCTTCTCCAATGATGACGAGATGTTCGGGCTGATCCACAAGATGCGCAGCCGCATCATCACCTCGCCCAGCTTCGGCAACGGCAAGGTAATCGGTGCGATCCTGTTCGAGAAGACGATGAACGGCGACGCCGGCGGCAAGCCGGTGCCGGAAGCGCTCTGGGATCGCGGCGTCGTGCCATTTCTGAAGGTCGACAAGGGGCTGGAAGACGAAGCGAATGGCGTGCAGCTGATGAAGCCGATTCCGGACCTGGACGACCAGTGCAAACATGCGGTTGCCAAGGGCGTGTTCGGCACCAAGATGCGGTCGGTGATCAACAAGGCCAATGCCAAGGGTATTGCGGCAGTCGTCGCCCAGCAGTTCGATTTCGGCAAGCAGATTTTGAGCCACGGGCTGGTGCCGATCATCGAGCCGGAAGTGAATATCAAGAGCGACGAGCGCGCCGCGTGCGACAAGATCCTTTTGGGCGAACTGACCAAGCAGCTCGACGCCTTGGCGGATGATCAGCGGGTGATGCTGAAACTGTCGATCCCGGTCGAGCCCAATCTCTACAAATCGCTGATCGGTCATCCCAAGGTGATTCGCCTGGTGGCGCTGTCCGGCGGCTATTCGACCGAGGACGCCTGCGCGGAACTGGCGAAAAATGAAGGCATGATTGCCAGCTTCAGCCGCGGCCTGCTGCAGGACCTTCGGGTTTCGCAGAGCGACGAGGAATTTGATGCCGTGCTCGGCGGCGCGATCGACCAGATTTATCGCGCTTCGATCGCCTGACCATGTCCGATCCCCGCTGGTCCGCCGTCGATGATTATATCGCCGACAAGCTGATTGGCGAGGATGCGGTCCAGGCGGCTACGCTGGAGCATAACCAGCAGGCCGGCTTGCCACCGATCGACGTTTCGCAGGCGCAAGGCAAGTTGCTGCAATTGCTGGCGCGCGGGATCGGCGCGACGCGAATTCTCGAAATAGGGACGCTGGGTGGCTATTCGACCATCTGGCTCGCCCGTTCGCTGGGCGAGGGCGGGCAGCTGGTTACGCTGGAACTCGATCCTGCATATGCCGCGGTTGCTCGCAAGAATATCGATAATGCCGGATTGGGCGATGTTGTCGATATCCGCATCGGCACGGCCTGCGACACGCTCGAAGCGATGTGCGACGCGGGCGAGGCGGCTTTTGATTTCATATTCATCGATGCCGACAAGGAAAATTATCCCGCCTATCTGGACTATGCGATCCGCTTGTCGCGGTCCGGGACGATGCTGATGTTCGACAATGTCGTGCGCGAAGGCGAGGTGATCAATCCGCAGTCCAGTGATCCCAAGGTTCCCGGAACCCGTCAATTATACGATGCGCTGCATGGTAATCCCCAAATCGACGCCACCGCGATCCAGACGGTAGGCAGCAAGAAGTGGGATGGTTTCCTGCTCGCCTTGGTGCGATGAAGACGCTAGACGTCAGGCCATGAGAGACATTCCCTGCCAGCTATATCTGATTTCGCCGCTCGACGTCGGCGGATCCTTTCCGGACCGTTTGCGCGAGGCGCTGCAAGCCGGACCCGTCTCTGCCTTCCAGTTCCGGGTGAAGGATGTCGATCGGCAGGAAGCGGCCAAGCTGGCCGAGCCGCTGAAAGCGATATGTGACGAATTTGACGTCGCCTTCATCGTCAACGACGATGTCACGCTGGCGCAGCAGCTCGGCGCAGATGGTGTGCATCTGGGGCAGGGCGACGAGAGTCTGAAAGATGCCCGGGCGGCGCTGGGCAAGGATGTCCAGATTGGTATCACCTGCCATGACAGCCGCCATCTGGCGATGGAAGCTGGCGAGGGCGGGGCCAATTATGTCGCGTTTGGCGCATTTTTCCCGACCACTACCAAGGAAACGCACCACAAGCCGGATCTGGACCTGGTTCGCTGGTGGTCGTCGATGATGGAAATTCCCAGCGTTGCCATTGGCGGGATCACCCCGGACAATTGCCAGCCGCTGATCGATGCCGGCGCCGATTTTCTGGCCGTATGCGGTGCTGTCTGGAATGATCCAGTCGGTCCGGCAGAAGCCGTCCGGAAATTCGCTGATATATTGAGCGCCGCTGCGGACGATTAGGACGGCGTGCGCGTCTTGCCCATATTCGAAGCCAGATATTGCGCGACAAAGTTGCTGACCGATGGCGGCGCAAAATTGGGCATTTGTTCGATATCGCGCAAATAGCCCTCGGTCGGTTTGAACGAGCGGATCTGGCCATCGCCGATTGAATATCCGAACAGGCCAGCGGCCAGCGCTGCCTTGCGGTGCGCGGGAATATCTGTGTAGTCGCTCCCTAATTCCATGATATCTGTCTGTCTCATGCCCCCGTATTAGCAGCTGGACGATTCGCGGTATTGTATGAAAAAGACCTGTGATCCATCGCACAGCCTTTCGTCGTCTTCGGCTCTCATTGCTATCAGGCATTATCACCGGGCATTATCACGGGGCATTGTCACCGGGCTTGCCTATTATCCGCCAGCAGATTACAGCGCCGCTCAATCAAACAATCTATCGAGCGAGACTAGCGATGAAGATCAGCGGTGTAGATATCCGTCCCGGCAATATTTTGGAATATGAAGGTGGCCTGTGGAAGGTCGCCAAGATCCAGCATACCCAGCCGGGCAAGGGCGGCGCCTATATGCAGGTTGAGATGAAGAATCTCGTGGACGGTCGCAAGACCAATGTCCGCTTCCGCAGCGCCGACACGCTCGAGAAAGTGCGGCTGGACACCAAGACATTCCAGTATCTGTTCGCCGAAGACGATATGCTGACCTTCATGGACAAGGAAAATTACGAGCAGATCACGCTGCCAGCCGACCTGCTTGGCGATGCCGCCGAATTTTTGCAGGACGGCATGGATGTCCAGCTCGAGCTATATGACGAAAAGCCGATCTCCGTAGCACTGCCCGACCAGATTGAAGCCGTGATTGTCGAGGCCGATGCCGTGGTCAAGGGCCAGACGGCCTCGTCCAGCTACAAACCAGCGATTCTTGACAATGGTGTCCGCGTGATGGTGCCGCCGTTCATTTCGGCGGGCACAAGGATCATCGTCGATGTCTATGCCCGCGAATATGTCGGCAAGGCCAGCTAGTCATTTCCCCTCCCGCTTGCGGGAGGGATCAGGGGTGGGCATGACCCGTTCCTTGAAAATCACATAGTCCCACCCCCAGCCCCTCCCGCAAGCGGGAGGGGGGAGAAACGAAATGCCTGCACATTCCGCCCTTATCACCGTCATGGAACGCGCCGCGCGCAAGGCGGGATCGCGCCTGCGCCGGGACTTTGGCGAAGTCGAGCATTTGCAGGTGTCGAAAAAAGGGCCAGCCGATTTTGTGTCCAAGGCCGATATGCGGGCCGAACGGATTCTCTACGACGAGCTGCTGAAGGTCCGTCCGGGCTGGGGCTTCGTGCTGGAAGAAGGCGGCATGATCGAGGGCGAGGAAGGCAAGCCGCGCTGGATCATCGATCCGCTCGACGGCACCACCAATTTTCTCCACGGCATCCCACATTTCGCGATTTCGATTGCGGTGCAGGAGCCGTCGCTCGACGGACGCGGCTGGGGCAAGATTACCAGCGGACTGATCTACGAGCCGCTCAATGACCAGACCTGGTGGGCGGAAATGGACAAGGGCGCATGGCTGGGCGAACGCCGCCTGCGCGTGTCGGCCCGCCGCGATCTCTCGGAATCGCTGATTGCCACCGGTATTCCGTTCAAGGGCCACGGTGATCTCAGCGAATGGGCGCGGATTTTCGGCGCCGTCGCACCGCAGGTTGCCGGCATAAGGCGCAACGGTTCGGCCGCGCTCGATCTCGCCTGGCTCGCAGCCGGGCGCTACGACGGCTTTTTTGAAGCGGGTCTGAAAGTATGGGATGTCGCCGCGGGCATTTTGATGGTTCGCGAAGCCGGCGGCTTTGTCACCGACTATACCGGCGGCGACCAGCCGATCGGTCAGGGCGAGATATTGGCATCGAACGAAGCGCTGCACAGCAAGCTGCACCGGATATTGGCAAAGTCGCTGCTGTAACTGCGAATGCCTCGCAAAAGGCGGGAAAATTAAGCCATTTCGCCCTTGCGGCATGGGGACCCACTGCCTAAAAGCGGCCCGAATATTAGCGAAACGAGTCATCTGTGGTCGATCTTTCCGAATATGCACCGATATTATTGTTCCTGTTTGTAGCGGTAGCTCTGTCTACAGCCTTCGTGTTTCTGCCAATGGGCGTTTCCCGGCTGACCGGGACCCATAACCCGAGCGCGGAAAAGCTCTCGGAATATGAATGCGGCTTTCCCGCCTTTGAAGATTCGCGCAGCCAGTTTGACGTGCGTTTCTATCTGGTGGCGATCCTGTTCATCATTTTTGACCTGGAAGCGGCGTTTTTGTTTCCGTGGGCGGTGTCGCTGGAACTGACCGGCTGGGTCGGCTGGACGACAATGATGGTATTTCTGACGGAACTGATCATCGGTTTCGCTTACGCCTGGAAGGTAGGAGCGCTGGAATGGGACTAGAACCCAATAATAGCGGATCGGCGATCCTGAACGCGGACGGCACCCCGATGCGTCCCGATACACAACCCGATGATGCGTTTTTCAAGGACATGAATTCGGAAGTGAATGACAAGGGCTTCCTTGTTACTTCGACCGAGGATCTGTTCAACTGGGCCCGCACCGGCTCGCTCTGGTGGATGACCTTCGGTCTCGCTTGCTGTGCGGTCGAGATGATCCACGTCAACATGCCGCGCTACGATATGGAGCGTTTTGGCGCTGCGCCGCGCGCCAGCCCGCGCCAGTCGGACGTGATGATCGTCGCCGGCACTTTGTGCAACAAGATGGCGCCGGCGCTGCGCAAGGTCTATGACCAGATGTCCGATCCGAAATATGTAATCTCGATGGGCAGCTGCGCCAATGGCGGCGGCTATTATCATTACAGTTACTCCGTGGTGCGCGGTTGTGACCGGATTGTTCCGGTGGATATCTACGTGCCCGGATGCCCGCCGACGGCAGAGGCCTTGCTCTACGGGGTGATGCAATTGCAACGGAAAATCCGCCGCATCGGGACGTTTGAACGGTGATTAGGATGGCTAGATATAACCCGTTAGTCCTGAGCCTGTCGAAGGACGCCTATGGCCTTGAGGCGTGGTTCGACAAGCTCACCACTAACGGCAACTCGGTCAAGTTCACTGCTATCTGCCTCTCGACGTCGCTCGAGACGAACGGAGGGATCTGATGGCCCATAGTGCACCAGCCATTTTGAGCAACAGCGGCGTTGCTGCCAAGCTCGGCAAGGCGATCGGCGCTGCCTTGCTCAATACCGTCGAAGCCTATGGCGAAATCAGCTTTACCGTCGAGCGCGCCAAGCTGGCCACGGTGCTCGACAAGCTGCGCGACAAGCATGAATATCAGCAGCTGGTCGAGATTGCCGGTGTCGACTATCCGGATCGGCCGGAACGGTTCGAGGTCTGCTATCATCTGCTCAGCCTGACGAAAAACCATCGCATCCGGGTCAAGGTCTCGACCGATGAGGACACGCCGGTGCCGAGCGTTACCCATATATGGGAAGTGGCAGGCTGGCTCGAGCGCGAAGTGTTCGACATGTACGGCGTCCTGTTTGACGGCAATACCGATCTGCGCCGCATTTTGACCGACTATGGTTTTCAGGGCCATCCGTTCCGCAAGGATTTTCCGCTGACCGGCTATGTCGAGATGCGCTATTCCGAAGAAGCCAAGCGCGTGGTCTATGAGCCGGTCAAGCTGGCCCAGGATTTCCGCAGTTTCGATTTCATGTCGCCCTGGGAAGGCGCCGATTATATCCTGCCCGGTGATGAAAAGGTCGGCGGCGAAGCGCCGCCGCCGGTGCCCAAAACGACCGAAGACAAGAATGATACGGGCGCGGGTGACAAGGCCAACAAGGAAGCGGCCAAGCCATCGAAGCGTGACGAGGCGAATGTCAAGAAGCCTGCTCCTAAGCGGACCAAGTCAGGGACGCAGAAGAAGGGGGAGGGGAAGTGATGGCCAGCACCGCTGCCGTTCGTGTCGAGCGTAGTCGAGACACCTCTATCCGCCACAACCGGCTTCTCGACTGCGCTCGAAGCGAACGGGAGAGTGGAACTCTGGCTGACGGCTTCTCGACTTCGCTCGAAGCGAACGGAAAGGTGGGCATCTGATGTCTGACTATCTCGACGAAATGGACCATCTGGCCGACGACACCGACCCCACGGTCGGCGATCTCGAAATCCAGAATTTCACCATCAACTTCGGGCCCCAGCATCCTGCGGCGCATGGCGTTCTGCGCATGGTGATGGAGCTGGACGGCGAGATCGTTGAGCGCGTCGATCCGCATATCGGCCTGCTGCATCGCGGCACCGAGAAACTGATCGAGCACAAGACCTATTTGCAGGCCTTGCCCTATTTTGACCGGCTCGATTATTGCTCGCCGCTGGCGATGGAATATTCGTACGTGCTGGCGATCGAGAAATTGCTCGATCTCGAAGTGCCGCTGCGCGGTCAATATCTGCGGGTATTGTTCGCCGAGCTGACCCGGATCTGCAACCATATGCTCAATCTCGGTGCGCATGTCATGGATGTCGGCGCGATGACGCCGAATATCTGGGTGTTCGAAATTCGCGAGCAGTGCCTGGAGTTTTTCGAACGGGCCAGCGGCGCGCGGATGCACAGCGCCTGGTTCCGGCCCGGCGGCGTGCATCAGGATGTGCCGCTGAAGCTGCTCACCGATATCGCCGACTGGCTCGACGAATTCCCGACGCTGTTCGAGGATGCGATGAGCCTGGTCGTCGGCAACCGCATCTTCAAGCAGCGCAATGTCAATATCGCCACCGTGTCCAAGGACGACGCGGTGCGCTGGGGCTTTTCCGGTCCGGTGCTGCGCGGCAGCGGTGTTGCCTGGGACCTGCGCAAGTCGCAGCCTTATGATGTCTATGACCGGATGGACTTCGACGTTCCGGTCGGCACCAGCGGCGACTGCTATGACCGGTTCATGGTAAGGGTCGAGGAAGTCCGGCAGAGCGCCAGGATCATGCGCCAGTGCCTGAACGAAATGCCCGACGGGCCGGTGGCGTCCAACGACCGCAAGATCGTCCCGCCGAAACGCGCCGAGATGAAGCAGTCGATGGAAGCCTTGATCCACCATTTCAAGCTCTACACCGAGGGTTTTCACGTGCCCGCCGGCGAAGTCTATGTCGCGACCGAAAGCCCGAAGGGCGAATTCGGCGTCTATCTGGTCAGCGACGGCACCAACAAGCCCTATCGCTGCAAGATCCGGCCGACGGCGTTCAGCCATTTGCAGGCGATGGATTTCATGACCAAGGGCCATATGCTGCCCGATGCCACCGCTATTTTGGGCGCGATTGATATTGTGTTCGGGGAGTGTGACCGGTGAGTGCATATATGGCGATCCGAAAATGGGTAGATAATTTCTTGAAGAAAGGTGTGCGTTCCAGAGCCATTTTGTTGCCGGCTTTCGTTCCAATTTTGATCGCGGCGATGTTACAACCTAGTCTTATCAACTTTGTTATAGCTTCAATTGTGTCTATCTGTTGGCTGGCTTTTATCACATGGCGTGGATTTCGAGCGACTAAGGCGTATGCAATACACCGTGACAAGAGGTTAGACGGCCATGGCTGAAGCACCCAACATCCCCGACGAAATCGAAACCCGCGCCTCAGTACTCGTCATGCCAGCGAAGGCTGGCATCCAAACCAATTGTGCCTCATGCACGTTGACCGGTATGGACCCCAGCCTGCGCTGGGGCGACGGCGAAGGGAGGGTTGCATAATGGCCGAAACAGCAGCAATTCCAGACGAAATCGAAACCCGTGCCCAGTGGAGCGATTTTGCGTTTACGCCGGAAAATGAAAAACTGGCCAAATGGCAGATTGCCAAATATCCGGCTGGCCGCCAGAAATCGGCGGTGATGGCGTTGCTTGATCTGGCCCAGCGGCAGGTTGGTGCGGACACCAAAACGCAAGGCTGGCTGCCGGTTCCGGTGATCGAATATGTCGCTGCCTATCTGGATATGCCCTATATGCGGGCCTATGAGGTCGCGACCTTCTACACCATGTATAATCTCGCGCCGGTCGGTCGCTACCATGTGCAGGTTTGCGGCACCACGCCCTGCATGCTGCGCGGCAGCGATGATGTGATGGCGGCGTGCAAGAACAAGGGCATGGCCAAGGGCAAGACGACGCCGGACGGGCTGTTCACGCTGACCGAGGTCGAGTGCATGGGCAATTGCTCGAACGCGCCGATGGTCCAGATCAACGACGATAATTACGAAGATCTCGATTATGATATCATGACCCGGATCCTGGAGGATCTGGCGGCGGGCAAGGAGATTCCTGTCGGCTCGCAAATTGGCCGGAAGACCAGCGAGGCCGAGGGCGGTCCGACAAATTTGCACGCGATGGTCGAGGAAAATCACGACTACCGGGGGGAATGGTGATGTTCGGCGCGCCATCAATCCTCCCCGTTTACGGGGAGGGGGACCGCGAAGCGGTGGAGGGGGCTCGCCTCACTCGCCAGTTTTGCGTTTTGACGGACGCCCCCTCCGTCGCGCGCTGCGCACGCGCCACCTCCCCACAGGTGGGGAGGATTTGATCATGGACGGATATGCAGGCTGGATCGCGCTCGCTGTCGTGGCGATTGGTATCATCGGCGGTCTCTTGGGCCGCAGGAGCAAGAAATGAGTTTTGATTTTCTGCAGGACAAGGACCGGATCTTCACCAATGTCTACGGCTTCCAGTCGTGGGACCTGAAGGCGTCGCAGCAGCGCGGCGACTGGGACAAGACCGCCGACATCATCAAGCTTGGCAATGACAAGATCATCGAGGAAATGAAGGCCAGCGGCCTGCGCGGTCGCGGCGGGGCGGGTTTCCCGACCGGCCTCAAATGGTCGTTCATGCCGAAGGAAGCGCCGAAGGATAGCCAGGGCAATCCGCGGCCAAGCTTTCTGGTGATCAACGCCGATGAATCCGAGCCGGGTTCGTGCAAGGACCGCGAAATCCTGCGCAACGATCCGCACAAGCTGATCGAGGGCGCTTTGATCGCCGGGTTCGCGATGCGCGCGCGCGCCGCCTATATCTATATTCGCGGCGAATATATCATGGAAGCCAAGGTCATGGAGGCGGCCGTCAAGGAAGCCTATGACGCTGGGCTCATTGGTAAAAACGCCGCCAAATCCGGCTATGATTTCGACGTCTTTGTCCACCGGGGCGCCGGCGCCTATATCTGCGGCGAAGAAACCGCGATGATCGAGAGCCTCGAGGGCAAGAAGGGCCAGCCGCGGCTGAAACCGCCTTTCCCTGCGGGGGCCGGTCTCTATGGCTGCCCGACGACGGTCAACAATGTCGAATCGATCGCGGTCGTGCCGACGATCATGCGGCGTGGTGCGGCCTGGTTCGCGAGCTTTGGCCGCGAGAATAACAAGGGTACGAAGCTGTTCCAGGTCTCCGGCCATGTCGAGAAACCGGCGGTGTTCGAGGAAGCGATGTCGATCCCGTTCAAGGACATGATCGAGAAACATTGCGGCGGCATCACCGGCGGCTGGGATAATCTGCTGGCGGTGATTCCGGGCGGCTCTTCCGTTCCGCTGGTGCCAGCTCACGAGATCATGAACGCGCCGATGGATTTTGACGGCCTCAAGGATGTCGGCTCCGGCCTTGGCACGGCGGCGGTCATCGTGATGGACAAGTCGACCGATATCGTCCGCGCCATTTCGCGGATCAGCTATTTCTACAAGCACGAAAGCTGCGGCCAGTGCACGCCGTGCCGCGAAGGCACCGGCTGGATGTGGCGGGTGATGGAGAAGATGCGCGATGGCGATGCGGATATCGAGGATATCGATACGCTTTACGAGGTCACCAAGCAGGTCGAGGGCCACACCATCTGCGCGCTCGGCGACGCAGCGGCCTGGCCGATCCAGGGCCTGATCCGGCATTTCCGGCCCGAGATGGAGCGGCGGATTCGCGAGCATCATGGTGACGATGTGCTGGAGGCAGCAGAATGAGTATATTTTTGATAGCGATACTCAGCGCTTCCTCCTTCAGCCCATTCCCTGATTTTGACAGCGTTGCTTATTGTAAATCCTTGGACCAGCATAAATCCGGCATCGTAGCTGAAATTAATGGTGACAACTGTTTGGTTCGAGAAAGCAAAACGAAATTGGATGCAAACAAGTTGTGGTCCGAGCTTGCTGAAAGGGACCGATCGGACTGCAAAACTTTGGCAAGTTTTGGAGGCGGTAGTTATACAGTTTTGATGCTTTGCGCGGTTAAAGCGCAAACAGCTTTCTTTACTAAAGCCGCGGCGCTTGCTGATGATACTCCACCAGATGTAGTCATAGAGAATGCCCCGCCATGCAAACAAAACAAACAAAAATGCGCGCCGTGGGAGCGTAATTGGGGAGCTACATCAGCTTTACAGCCAAACGATGTCGTAACTGAAGACGGCAAAATTTATAGGATGCCCTACTAATGCCTAAAGTCACCGTAGATGGCATCGAAATCGAAGTTCCGCAGGGCGCGACTGTGTTGCAGGCCGCGGAGCTTGCCGGCAAGGAAATCCCGCGTTTCTGCTATCACGAGCGGTTGAGCATCGCCGGCAATTGCCGGATGTGTCTGGTTGAAGTGAAGCCGGGGCCACCGAAGCCGCAGGCCAGCTGTGCGCTGCCCGCTGCCGAAGGGCAGGAAATCCGCACCGACAGCGAAATGGTCAAGAAGGCGCGCGAGGGCGTCATGGAGTTTCTCCTGATCAACCATCCGCTCGACTGCCCGATCTGCGACCAGGGCGGCGAATGCGATCTTCAGGATCAGGCGATGGCCTATGGCAAGGGCGGCTCGCGCTACGAAGAGAATAAGCGCGCGGTCACCGAAAAATATATGGGACCGATCGTCAAGACCGCGATGACCCGCTGCATCCACTGCACGCGCTGTGTGCGCTTTGCCGAGGAAGTGGCCGGCGTCCAGGAAATTGGCGCGATTGGCCGGGGCGAGGGAATGGAGATTACCTCTTATCTCGAAGGCGCGGTGCATAGCGAATTATCCGGCAATGTCGTCGATCTTTGCCCGGTTGGCGCTTTGACTAGCAAGCCTTATGCGTTTGAAGCGCGTCCGTGGGAATTGACCAAGACGCTCGGCATCGACGTGATGGACGGCGTCGGCACCAATATCCGCATCGACAGCCGTGGTCGCGAAGTGCTGCGCGCACTGCCGCGCGTCAACGATGACGTGAACGAGGAATGGGCGACCGACAAAACCCGTCATGCGATCGACGGGCTGATGAAGCGCCGTCTCGACAAGCCTTATGTGCGCAAGAACGGCAAGCTGGAAGAAGCGAGCTGGAACGAAGCGTTTCAGGTGATAGCCGATGTGAAAGCCGGCAGTTCGGTGGCCGCGATTGCCGGCGATCTGGTGGATTGCGAGACCATGTACGCGGCGAAGAAGCTGCTGAAATCGATGGGCTCCGACATGCTGGAAGGCCGCCAGACCGGGCTGTCCTATGATGTGTCGAGCCTCGCTGCGGTGAATTTCAACACCACCATCGCTGGGATCGAGGAAGCAGATGTGATCCTGCTGGTCTCGACCAATCCGCGCTGGGAAGCGTCTTTGGTCAACACCCGCATCCGCAAGGCGGTGCGGCAGAATCATGCGAAGGTGTTCGGTATCGGACCGGAAGCGGACCAGACCTATCCGGTCGAGTGGCTGGGCGATGATATGGGCTTGCTGACGAAGCTGCCCAAGGCCCTGACGGAAGCGCTGAAAGGTGCGGAGAAGCCTGCGATCATTCTTGGCGGCGGTGCGCTCAGCATCGACGGTGCACATGGCGCTGCACTGAAATTCGCGACCAAATACAAGCTGATCAAGGATGGCTGGAACGGCTTCAATGTCCTGCATATCGGTGCCTCGCGCACCGGCGGACTGCTGCTCGGCTATGCCCATGATGGTGGTATCAAGGCGATTGCCGAGGCAAAACCTAAATTGCTGTTCGCGCTCGGTGCCGATGAAATGAATTACGAGCCGTTCAAGGACAGCTTCAAGGTCTTCATCGGCCATCATGGCGATGCCGGGGCCCATGCGGCGGATGTGATCCTGCCGAGCGCGGCCTATACCGAGAAGAACGGCACCTATGTCAATCTCGAAGGCCGGGTCCAGCGCTCCAACAAGGCGATCTTTGCACCGGGCGATGC
>PFJE01000138.1 GCA_002783865.1 Sphingomonadales bacterium CG_4_10_14_3_um_filter_58_15 | reverse complement strand
TATGACTTTGCACATTGCTGGCGTCGTCAATGCCCCGGACAGACGCGGGTTCGAAGCCGGCAATATCGATGGCACTCTGGCGATCGTCGAAGCCGCCAAGCAAGCCGGTACCAAACGCTTCATCCACGTCTCCTCCCTTGCCGCGACCCAGCCGCAGCTGTCGATCTACGGCGAGACCAAGGCCAAGGCCGAAAAAATTGTCGCGACCAGCGGACTCGACTGGACGATCATCCGTCCGCCCGCGGTCTACGGACCTGGCGACGGCGAGTTTCTGGATCTGTTCAAAATGGCCAGACTTGGGTTTGTTACCATGCCCCCCGATGCCGACGGCCGCTTGTCGGTTATTCATGTCCATGACCTGTGCCGCGCGCTGCTGGCACTGTTGCCCGAACAGGAAGATTTTACAGCCCAGATTTTCGAGGTCGATGACGGCAAGCCGGGCGGCTGGACACAGGAGAGTTTTGCCAAGGCGATCGGTTCGGCAATGGGCAAACGCGTTGCTGCAGTTGGCGTGCCCAAATCCCTCCTTCGCCTGGGCGCCATGGCTGATCGCTTGGCGCGCGGCGACAAGGCCAAGCTGACCGCAGACCGGGTCAACTATTTTTGCCATGACGACTGGACGATCGATCCGCAGAGGCGTCTGCCAACGCAGCTATGGCAAGCGCAGATCGATACGCTTCAAGGACTCAAGGATACCGCAAACTGGTATCGCCAGAACGACTGGATGTGATGGAGTTCAGAGGATTGGCCCGGCGAATTGCTCGTAAGTATACGTGATGAAGGTCAGCGTCAAACCGATCAGAAAAACGCGATAGGCCCATCCGAGAAACCGGTATTTCTTGCGGCCCAATATAGTCCCCATCTGATAGATGTCGCGCAACATCGCGCGGTAAACCGATTCCTGGGTCTGGAACTCCTCGCTGAGCAGGCGTTCGACGAATTCCTCTTCCGACAGGCTGCTAAACCCGCCGAAAAACAGCATGTTGGTTGGCCCATCTTTGCGCGGGGTGAACGCCGGCATGACCGCGATCGCCGCCAGGCCAGCGGACGCAAAGGCGGCAATTGCCAGGATCAACAGCGGAATGGACAGGTCGCCGGTCTTGCTCTGTCCGATGGCCAGAGTGAATACGATGAACGTGGCACCGATCAGCATATTGGCCTTATGATCGGCCATCATGCTCAGCTGGACATGATGCTGCTGGGTCGTCCGCAGCGCATAAACCGCATCATCCGGCCATTTTCTGTCTTCCGCCATATGTTTCCCCCCAGGCTCTTGAGAAGGTGACACAATCGACGCATTTGGGCAAGCTGATGCCGCTTTTGCGCCTTATTCGCTTGCCAATGGGGCGCATCCCTTGGCAAAGGTCAAGCAAGGCTATTTGGCCAATGACACTAGGAAAGCATTATATGGCAAATCGCGAAGAAATCATGGCGAAGATCAGCGAATTGATCGGGCCGTTCAATAATAAGGGCGTCGCGCTGTCGGCGGCCACGACTTTTCAGGGCGATCTCGAATGGGACAGCCTGACGGTGATGGACTTTGTCGCCGCCGTCGAGGATGAATTTGATATCATCATCACCATGAACATGCAGGCCGAGATCGAAACCGTCGGCCAGCTCGCCGATGCCGTTGCAAAGTTGACGGACGGCTAGAGCCCGACACCCGTTCGCCCTGAGCCAGTCGAAGGGTCGCACGAGCGGGTGTTTCGCACGTTGACAGGCTCAGCACGAACGGAAGTAAACAATGACCGATCTACTCAGTAAATTCGATCCCCTTATCCAGGAGCGCGAAAATCTCCTCGCGACCGGGGTCAAAGACCCGTTTTCGCTGGTGATGGAGGAAGTCCTCTCGCCAACCGTTGCGATCTGCAACGGCAAGGAAACCATCCTCCTCGGCACCTATAATTATATGGGCATGACCTTTGACGATGATGTGCGTCAGGCAGGCCTGAAAGCGCTGGCAGAATTTGGCTCCGGCACCACCGGCAGCCGGGTGCTCAACGGCACCTACAGCCTGCACCGCGATTGCGAGGACGCGCTCAAGGAATTTTACGCGATGGACCACGCGATGGTCTTTTCCACCGGTTATCAGGCGAACCTGGGGATCATCTCCACGCTCGCTGGCAAGGGCGACTATGTCATTCTCGACACCGACAGCCATGCTTCCATCTATGATGGCTGCGCGATGGGCAATGCCGAGATTGTCGCCTTCCGCCACAATGATGTCGAAGCCTTGGAAAAACGGCTGAAACGCCTGCCCGCTGAAGCCGGCAAGCTGGTCGTCCTCGAGGGTGTCTATTCGATGATGGGCGACGTTGCCCCGCTCAAGGAAATGGTCCGCGTCTGCAAGGAAAACGGCGCCATGGTGCTGGTCGACGAAGCGCACTCAATGGGCTTTATCGGCGAAAATGGCCGTGGTGTCAGCGAAGCGCAGGGCGTTATCGACGATGTCGATTTCATCATCGGCACTTTCAGCAAGAGTGTCGGCACGGTCGGCGGATTCTGCGTCTCCAACCATCCCAAATTCGAGATATTGCGACTGGTTTGCCGCCCCTATGTGTTCACCGCCAGCCTGCCGCCCAGCGTAATGGCGACGGCGAGCACGTCGATCCGCAAGCTGATGCACAGCGGCAACAAGCGGGCGCATCTGTGGGAGAATAGCAAGAAACTGCACCAGGGCCTGCGCGATCTCGGCTTCACGCTCGGTACGCCGGAAGCGCAAAGCGCGATCATCGCCGTGATCATGCCCGATCTTGAGAAAGGCGCAATGATGTGGCAGGCTTTGCTCGCGGAAGGGCTATATGTGAACCTTGCCAGACCGCCAGCAACGCCGGCCAATATGACATTGCTCCGATGCTCGCTTTGCGCGGAACATACGAGCGAACAAGTCGACCAGATTTTGGGGATGTTTGAAGCGGCAGGCAAGGCGGTTGGGGCTATCTAGTAATGCCCCCGCTTAATCCTTTGCGGTGGCACTGGATTATGGCGGTTTTATTCATTCCGGTTTTGGCGATTGTCGCTGGTCTGATTTTTGGCCAGCGAGCCGCCGCCATCATAATGCTCCCCTGGCCATTGTGGCTGGCGTGGCGATTCGACAATCAGTCAGGTACATTTTTGATGCTGGCTATATTGGTCTATATCGTATTTGCGGTCATAGCATTTTTGCTGGCAGGGCTGGTCGCAATTTCCACTTATGGCTCCGTTAGTTAGGGCCACCAAACCTATCCTGCCTTGCGATCCGCAGCTTCCACAAATCGCCTGAGCGCAGCGTTGATCCGGGTTTGATAACCGCTACCTGACTGCCTGAACCAGTGCAGCACATCCGCATCCAGCCGCAAGGTCACTTGCTCCTTCACCGGTCGATAGAATTTACCCCGCCTGGCAGCCGACCATTCGGTCACCTCTGGTGCATCGGAAAGATCGATATCCTCGTCCCGCATCGCATCCAGTGCGGCCAGTTCGTTCTCCAACTTGGAGGCGAGCTTTTTAGATTCCTTCTTCATAAGCATGTCTCTCATATGCGGTCGCTTTTCTGGCGCTGATAATTCTGCCACCGCTTTCATCGTCGAAATAGGTATGAACCACCAAAAGCGTTGCCGTGCTGACTCGACCGATTGTTTGCCAGCGGTTGCCATCGGGATGGGAGTCCAGTTGACTTAAGTGCAGAGGATCAGCAAAAACCAGAGCTGCTAGTTCGAACGAAACTCCATGTTTCGCCTTGTTGGCAACCGCCTTGCGTTGATCCCAGCGCCACTCCATTTGTAACTACAAATATGTAACTACGTACAATTTGTCAATAGCGGAAGACAGTCATGGCCAACTCCATCCTCCTCGAACAACGCGGCGCAATCGAGATTCTAACGCTCAACCGGCCCGACAAACTGAACACTATGAACGAGGAAATGATCTTCGCGCTGCAGGATTATTTTCGCGGACTCCAGAAACGCCTCGATGTTCGGGTGGTGATTTTCCGGGCGGAAGGCCGCGCCTTTTGCGCGGGTCTCGATATCGGCGGCTGGAAAAATGATGGCTCGCAGGGACAGGTTCAACATGTTTGGCGCACCCAGCGCTCCATAGCCACGGTCATGCAATTGATGCGGCAATGCCCGCAGCCGATTATCGCGCTGGCCCAAGGGGCGGCCTGCGGCGGTGGCTTCTCGCTGCTGCTCGCCAGCGACATCCGTTATGGCGCACCGAGCCTGAAAATGAATGCCGCCTATATCAAGATCGGCCTTGGCGGCTGCGATATGGGGTCGAGCTATTTCCTGCCGCGCATGGTCGGTGCCTCGATTGCGTCGGAACTGATCCTGACCGGTCGCTTCATCCACGCCGAGCGGGCCGAGAAATACGGCCTGATCAGCGAAATGGTGGACGAGGAAAAGCTTCTCTCAAACGGTCTTTCGCTGGCCGAGGAAATGCTCGACACGGCGCCGATGGGTCTGCGCCTTTCCAAGGATGCCTTAAACCGCAATATTGACGCGCAGAGTTTCGAAGCGGCGCTCGCCATTGAAGACCGGCAACAGGTAATGCTGTCGATGACCGAAGACAGCCGGGAGGCGGCGAAGGCTTTTTTCGCCAAGCGCAAACCCGATTATAAGGATCGGTAGTATCTCGTCATCCTGAACTTGTTTCAGGACCTAGTCACTCTTGCCACCATCTTCCGGTTCAGACGCCTGAGGTCCTGAAACAAGTTCAGGATGACGGACCTATTTACAGGATGACGGACCTATTTAGTTGAATGGCGTCACTTGATCGCTCCACCCATGATCAATCGCGGCAGCATCACCAGTGCGCCGAGAATCGGCCATTTGCGCTGCCAGGGCCGGATCACATAGTCGGTCCCGGCATGGCGGTTTATCTTCCAGGCTAGATAATCGATCCCGCCAGCATAAGTGGCGGACGCCTTTGCCAGTCTGGCGAGCGTCAATATCTTGCCATTTCGCCGCAACTGCCGCCATCTTTTTTCAACCGCGTCGCGAGAAGCGACAATTTTGAGTCTTTTGCCCCGGGCTTTATCGCGTTCTGCAATTGCCGCGACGACCGCAGGTCCAAAACGCGCGTAGCGAGCGGGATCAGCATCGACGACCGAATCCGAACGGTCCTTCCGCTCGGCGCGCAATTCCGCGCCATAGGTAAGCTCAAAGCCCCGTTTCCAGAGATCCGTTATCGTATATTCCGTACCGATGTCCATCATCGGAAAGGTCATATCGAAGAGGGTAACTGCGGCGCCCGCAATCGCGTCGACCGCTTGCGCCTGCGCCGCTTCATCCGCCTGCCAGACCAACCGGGACGGTTGCGCAAATCGCGCCCATACGCTGACCGCACTGGCGCCGATCCGGTTCAGCCGGTAAAAATCTTTCTCGCTGAGGACCGCCACCTTGGCAATCAGTCCGTCATGCTCGGCCGGAAACACATTGGGCGGCAGTCGCTTGTTAGCGCCCACGAGCCAGCTTTTCCCGTAAGCCGCTTCATAGCTTGAAACGATCAAATAAAAATCGAGCATCTGCCCGTCGAGTTCCGTGGTTCGCAGGCAAGAGCCATAGAATAGCACCGCCCGCGATGCCTCGTCATATTGCGCGGCAATCGACGCGGCAAAGACGGCAACCCGCGAGTCGACCGGTTGCGCCAATTCTTGGGTTATCAATGTCTTGAGTTCGCTCACGCGAAACGCCTTAGCTCAAGCGGCCAGCCGAAGGAAGGACACCGCCTTGGTGGATTTCAGCACGATCGGCTGTCCGGGCTGGGCGGAGAATAATTCGCCGTCCATCAGCACATTGCTGCCTTCGCCTTCGATCCGGATCATGTCGCCGCGTTCGAGATGGATGCCCTTCTGCACATTTTTGCCCAGCCGGCCAAAAATCACCGAAAGGAGAAACCGGACGATGGCGCCAGCGCGCTGATCAATGGCCAGAAACTGCATACGGCCAATCGCATTCTGGTTCCGCATCGATCGCTTCATCAGCAGCAACCGCTCCAGGGTGGTGACGATCAGCACCGCAAAATTGCCCTGAAACTGGCCATCGCGGATCAGCGATATCTTGATGGGCGTCGACCGCTTGGGAAGGAATTTCCCCTTTATGCCAAACAGCACCGATGCAAGCGCGGCAAAAACCGTCAGCACATGCGCGGCGGCATTCGGCAATCCCAGCGGATAGATTTTATGACGACAATAGAGAATGAACTCCGACAGGCCGGCGCCGCCCAGAAACATGCCGAGCACGACCTTGCTGTCCTTGCCGCCATCGGACAGCGCGATCAGTTCGCGGGACACCAGATGTTCGTGCAGGTCATGCTTGGCCAGTTCAACAATTCGTTCCAGCGCCTTGAGCGGATTGCCCTCGGAGCCAAGATCAAGAGCGATCAAATTGGTCTTGCCATTCGGCAGCACGGCAACCGGCGGAGGGTTATCGCCGAAATGGCCGCCCTGATACAATTCGGTAAGCGCCGCTTGCACGGTCCCGTCGCCGCCATTGATAACCAGCACTTTCGGCTTTACCCGGGCAATGGTTTCCAATGCCTTGGCAATTTCATCGACATGATCCACTTCATAGTGAAAAACGTCACTGTTCTTGACGCAATAAGACCGCACTTCTGGCAAGATCGCCCGATTTCCGGTTGAATTCGGATTGGAAAGAAGTGCCACATTTGCCATGAAATAGCCCTAAATTGTCCCGGATGTCCGGTGCATCACATATATTTCATGGTGATGCTGATGGATTTAACCTCATTGCCGATCGCAAATTTGGTTTTCTTGTAGCTCGGCTTGCCGAGGTTGAAGATGCTGATGCTCGGATTGTTCGACATACCACCGCCGTCGCTGCTAAGATCGGTCTTGCCATTCCCGTTCAGATCATGGCGGACAGCAATCGCATATTCACCCGCCTCGCTGAACGGCAGACAGAAGGTCATATTGGTCGCGTTGACCGGCACTTCGATACGATTGAGCCATGCGCCACTTTTCAGCCATTCGTCCTTGGTGCCGCGGTAACTCTGGACACGCACCTTGCCGGTCGCTTCCTTCAGGCCTTGTATTTGCACCTTCACAGCCGGACCTTTGCCCGACTGGCACCGACGCATGTCATTGGGTATCTCCCGGCCACCGGCATATGCGGGCGCAGCAGATAGCAGAATAGTGGTCGATAATGCGATGGAAGCCGCAAATTTCAACATGACGTAATAGCTCCTAGTCGTTATACCCGCGCCAATACTCCGGCGCGGACAAGAATCAGCCCCCGATCTCCCCAAGAGGTATGGATTTGATTTGCGGCGAAAACATGGTGATAGGGCGACAACAAGTTGAAACTGCTGACTTCCACCGACCGCTATCTGGCAAAATTGATTGCTGTGCCGCTCTTCAGTACGCTGGTGATTGCCGCGATGCTGCTGGTGCTGGAAAAAATGCTCCGCCTGTTTGATTTTGTTGCGGCGGAAGGCGGACCGGTCAGCGTCGTATGGCGGATGTTGGCCAACCTGATTCCGGAATATCTTTCCCTGGGCATTCCGATCGGCTTGCTGCTCGGCATCTTGCTGGCCTTCCGGCAACTCGCGCTCAGTTCCGAACTTGATGTTTTCCGCGCCGTTGGCCAGGGCTACGGGCGACTGCTGCGGGTACCCTATATGTTCGCTGTGGCATTGATGCTGGTCAATCTGGCGTTGGTCGGCTTCATTCAGCCGCTGTCGCGCTATTATTACGAAGAACTGCGCTTTGAATTGCGGTCGGGTGCGCTCGGCGCGTCGATCAAGGTCGGCGAATTCACCAATCTCGGCAGTCGGATGACACTGCGGATCGAGGAAAGCCGGGACAATGGCACCAAATTGAGCGGGATTTTCGTCCGGGCGGAAAACAAGAAAGACCAAACCGTCTCGGTCACGGCGAAACAGGGTCAATTTCTGGCAACCGACGATCCGGACACGATCATCCTGCGGCTGACCGACGGAGTGCTGGTCCACGATGCCCCGAATTACGAGAAGCCGCGGATTTTGAGTTTCAGCAATCATGACCTGCCGATTGATTTGCCCAACATCGGATCGTTCCGATCGCGGGGCGGCAAGAACCTGGAATATACGATACCCGAACTCGTGCGGGTCGGCCTCGACGCAAAACGTCCGGTGACCGAACGCAACGAAAGCCGGTCCAATTTCCATTTCCGCATGGTCGAGGTAATGATGATGCTGCTGATGCCGCTGCTGGCTGTGGCGCTGGCGGTGCCGCCGAAACGCTCGACATCGGCCCTCGGCGTCTTCCTGTCGATCGTGATGATCGTGACCTATCACAAGGTCAACGAATATGGCGAGGATATCGGGTCCCTGGGTCTGGTTGACCCGATCATAGCCCTTTGGCTGCCCTTCTGCCTGTTCGCCGCGCTGATCATCTGGATGTATCATGTTGCCGCCCATGTCCCTGGTGGCCAGCCGATCGGGGCGCTGGAAAAGGCGTTTTCCAAATTCGGTGGCGTCTTCAAAGGGTTGCTCAGTTTCAATCGCAAACGCGCGCTGGTGAAGGAATAGCCCGACATGGATTTTTTCCCTTCCCGCACACTGGCCATCTATATGGCGAAAATGTTCATCATCCGCACGCTGGCGGTGCTGGCGCTGCTTGTGCTGGTGCTGCAAGCGCTCGACCTGCTGGGCGAGAGCGGTAAAATTCTGGCCCAGGCGGGCAATGGCGAGGCCGAACTCTGGACCTATGTTTCGCTGCGGGCACCGCAACTTGTCGCTCGTTTTCTGCCATTTTCAGTGCTGCTGGGAACGATAATTACACTCGCCACACTGAACCAGAATAGCGAAGTCATCTCGATGAAGGCCGGCGGCCTTTCCGCCCATCAGATTCTCGCACCGCTGATTGTTGCCAGCATGGGCGTTGCTTTGCTGTCTTTTGTGTTCAACGAAACGCTGGTCGCCCCCGCGACCGCCCGTTTGACGCAATGGGAGAAAGTTGAATATGGCCCGATTCCGGCCGAGAGCAACATACGCACCAATGTCTGGGTCAGGGATGGCAATGATCTGATCAACGCGCGCACGGTGATCGGTCGAGGCGATACGGTCAGGCTGCAAGGCGTTACAATTTTCAATCGCACCGAAAATGAACTGAATAGCCTGATGCAGGGAGACGAGGCGCGGTTCACCGGGTCCGGCTGGCTGCTCACCAATGTGACGCGATTCGATGTCAGCAGCGGTACCGAAGAAAAAACCCCCGAATTGTTGGTCGGGAAAACTATCCGGCCGGATCAGTTCACGCTGAGCAACGTCGATGCTGATAGCCTGTCAATTTTTGACTTGCGCAGCGCGATCGGTGAACTCGAGCAAGCGGGTCGCCCGACGATGAGCCTCGAGGCCGGCTGGTGGCACAAGATTTCCGGACCAATGTCATCGATCCTCATGCCATTGCTGGGCGCCGTCGCGGCCTTCGGCCTGGCCCGTTCCGGACAATTGTTTATCAGAGCGGTGATCGGAATGGCGCTGGGCTTTGCCTATTTTGTCGCCGACAATTTCGCTTTGGCGATGGGCAATATAGGTGCTTATCCAGCGCTACTGGCGGCTTGGGCACCGTTTCTGCTGTTTTTCCTGATCGGCGAAACCGTGCTGATCCGGACCGAGGAATAGCCGCTTCAGTTTCTGCCGGCGCTGCCGCGAACAAGCCCTTTGGTCAGGGTCCATAGACTGTCATGATTCGCCCGATAGAAGCTGGACCCCGCGGGAAATTCAGCAGCCAGCCGCCGGTGGGCTTCCCCCAGACTATGGTAAGGGACGCCCGGCAGCAGATGGTGCAGCGCATGATAGCGCAGTCCCACCGGTGCCCACAAGGCCGGCAAGGTCGAAGGTGGCGGGACATTGACACTGTCGAGATACTGCGCGGTCACGCTCATTTCATGACCGTCATTCTCCCACAGATGCGCCACCAGAGTGCGGATCTGGTTCAACACAACGCTGCCTGACATCACGCCCAGAAAAATCAGAAAGGCGCGCATCGGAATGACGTCGGTCGCAACCATCGTCAACAGAGCGATGGCCCAGAGGCTTGCCCCGATCTCGCAGGCCAGCCAGCGACGTCTTAGGTCTCCCTCTGGTGCTTTGCGGCGAAATTCTGGATTGATGATCAGCCCGGAATAACGCTCGACCACCAGTTTCCGCAGCGGCGGAATGATCGCGGAGAGCGGCGATAAAACAGCATAGCGGAACAGCAGCGCAACCGGGGCCAGCGCTGCGACGATCACGAACAGCGGAACCGACCAAGGCTTCATCAATGCGAGCGGCAGATATTCGGGGTCTTCCACCGTGCCATATTTTTTGGTCCGGTGATGAATACTGTGAATGCCTTCATACATGAAGGACGGGATCATCATCGGTACCCCGAACAAGGCGTTCCAGGCGAAATGAAAGCCGGGTAGCGCGTTGCGACGGACATGGGTCAATTCGTGGATGAAGCTGCCTGCGCGGTACAGCGCCAAGATGGCAATCAAGCCGAACACAACGGCGAGCACGACCGACGGACTGATGATCGCCCCGATAAGGGAGCCGTAGCCAATTGCAACCGACGCCAGAAAATCAGCCCAATAGATCGCAGGCTTGGGTGCGTTGAGGTCGCGGGTCACCTTGGCTGCGGTCCTGATCAGCTCATTGTCCTCAGGAACAGCAACAGCGGCCGAGCCCCGGCGCGAGTCTGGCTCTGCTATCGGCACATTTTTCGAAGAGATGGTTGTCGAACTCATAAACACCTGCATAATTGTTGGACCGCCTAGAGCAACATAACGTGGCGACATCATGGCAAGGGGAAGACAGCAGCGACGCCCTTGCCCTTGACATTGCGCCGCGATTAACGCCACAGCCAGCCGCAAATACAGAAGGATATAATATGGCGGCCGGTCAGGATATAGTGATTCAGCCTGTTACTACCAAGGCCCAGACCAAGCAGTTTATTGACATTGCTTACAAACTCAATGCCGCTGACCCGAAATGGGTTCCACCGCTGAAGGCCGAAGTGGCCAAACTGATCACGCCGGGCAAAAATCCGTTTTTCGAGCATGCCAAGGTGCAGTTTTTTCTGGCGCTGCGTAACGGGCGGGTGGTCGGCCGGATCAGCGCGCATATCGATGAACTTGCACTGCAGCAGCCACCGGAACAGGGTATGGGGCCGGGAACCGGCAATTGGGGCATGATGGAGGCAAGCGACGAAGCATCGATGCACGCGCTGATCCATGCCGCCGAAGCTTGGCTGAAAGATCAGGGCATGACGCGCGTGCTTGCGCCGATCAGCATGTCGGTCTGGGAAGAACCCGGTCTTCTGACCAAGGGGCACGACCAGAGTCCTATGATCATGATGGGGCATCACAACGCCGACTATCAGGGCTGGATCGAGAATCTCGGCTATACCGTCGCAAAGCGTCTGGTTACCTATGACTTGCCGGTAAAAGACGGCTTTCCGGAACTGATCAACCGCATCGTCGCCTCGGGTGAACGCAAGCAGCAGTTGCAGATCCGCAAGGTCGACAAGAAACATTTCGACCGGGATGCGGCAATCATCATGGGGCTTCTGAACGATGCGTGGTCGGGCAACTGGGGCTTTGTGCCAATGACAGACCATGAAATCGATCACGCCGGCAAAAGTCTGAAACCGGTGGTACAAGAGGCCTTGATCCGGATCGCCGAATTCGATGGCGAGCCGGTCGCCTTCATGATGACCCTTCCCAACATGAATGAAGTGATCCGCGACCTCAACGGTTCGCTGTGGCCTTTCGGCTGGGCGAAACTGCTCTGGTGGCTGAAATTCCCCAAGGCGCAGTCGATGCGTGTGCCTTTGATGGGGGTCAAAAAGGAATTGCACAACACCCGCCTGGCGAGCCAGCTGGCCTTCATGATGATTGAGTATATCCGCCGGGATGCGGTTGCTGATTTCGGTACGCGATATGCGGAAATCGGCTGGATTCTAGAAGATAATCAGGGAATGGTGGCGATTGCCGATGCGATTGGCGCACAAATAAACCGGGAATATCTGATCTACGAAAAGGCGATCCCTGCAACCGATTGATGATCGATCGCCCATAGTTCGATCACATATTCAGCTCGACCCAGGCCGGTGTATGATCGCTGGCCTTCTCCCGCCCCCGGTGCTCCTTGTCGACGCCGCAGCTTTTCAGGGCGTCTGCCGCCAACGGGCTGAGCAGCAAATGATCAATCCGAAATCCCTGATCGCGCTGCCAGCCGCCGCTACGATAGTCCCAGTAGGTCCAGACATTGCCTGCCGGATAGGTTACGCCCAGTGCGTCGGTCCAGCCATCGTTCAGGATGCGACGATAGCCTTGCCGGCTTTCCGGCTGCATCAGCGCATCATCCTGCATCGCCTTGACCGAATAGACATCATTGTCGCGCGGGATGACATTATAGTCGCCCGCCAGCACCGCCGGCACTTCCTCTGCCCAGATTTCGGCTGCGCGCTCGCGCAACCGCTTCATCCAGCGCAGCTTGAAATCAAATTTCGGTCCGGGATGCGGGTTGCCATTGGGCAGATAAATGCTCGAAACCCGAATTTTTTGACCGTTCTTGTCGGTGATATTGGCTTCGATATACCGGCTGTGCTCATCTTCCGGTTCACCATCCAGGCCGCGCTTGACCTCTTCCGGTACCTGATAGCGGGCCAATATGGCTACGCCATTGAAACTCTTTTGCCCGTGCCAGATCGCGCCATAGCCGATTTCTTCGAATTTATCGGCGGGGAACCCCTCGTCCTGGGTCTTGATTTCCTGCAAGCAGGCGACGTCAGGCTTGGTCTCTTCAAGCCATTCCAGCAGGCGCGGCAAGCGCGCCTTGATACCGTTGATATTATAGCTGGCGATGCGCATGGTCAGCGTCTTTC
>PFJE01000124.1 GCA_002783865.1 Sphingomonadales bacterium CG_4_10_14_3_um_filter_58_15 | reverse complement strand
CACGAATATACCCAGAGCAACGGCGAATATGCGCTGGTCGCCGAGCCGGACAATCTCGCGCTCAAGGAGCGGATGGCCGAGGTGCTGACCCTGCGGGCACGCGGCGAGGCGACGGTGCCGACAACGATCCGGCAGGAGCGGGCTACCAACCCGTTCATGCGCGCCAGCTCGGCAGCGGAACTCGGTGCGCGGCGGACCGCCAAAGACAATTTCTGACGCTGCCGCCCCGCTTCATTCCCGGTTCAGCCCGATTCATGCTATAATCTCGGCCGATAGAAGACTGGAAACAGGAGACAGGTTATGACAAAACTGCTTTTCGCCCTGCCGATGGCAATATTGCTCGCGGCCCCCGCGGTTGGCGGCGAGACAATCACGCTAACCGAGAAACAGCAATCCAAGCTGGACAAGCGGCTGGAAGGCCGGACCGCCGGCGAGCCCCAATCCTGCATTGGCCCCAATGACCAACGCAATATGACGGTGATCAGCGATGACATATTGATTTTCTCGTCGAGCAGCCATGCCAAGACGATCTATGTCAACAAGCCTTATCTCGGCTGCCGCAACGCCGACCGCAACATCCTGTCCTATAGCCGGCCAACCGCCCAGCTATGCCAGGGCGAAGCAATCACGCTGGTCGACAATACGATCGGGATGTCGGTTGGCAGCTGCGCCTTTGGCGAGTTTGTCCCCTATACCAAGAACGCCGACTGAGCTTTTGCCAGCCCAGAACGCAAAAGCCCCGACCGCGCTAAGCGAGGCCGGGGCTTTTGCCACCAATAGGCGGTTAGCCTATTTGTCTTCTTCGAACATATTGACCGCATTTTCACCGGTCGCGGAAAGGCGGATCTTGTCGCCTTCGACTTCTGCCACCAGGCCGATCGGCAGATAGTGGTGCGAAGCGCCTTTGCCGCCCTTGGTCTGCGGGCTGTCCTTCTTGGTCAGCTTGATGCGCTCGCCGCTATCGTCGAGATGGTCGACCACGCCGACATGCACGCCGTCCGCGCCGATAACTTCCATATGTTCCTTGATTTCGCCCTTATCTACCATGGGGATATTTCCTTTTCTGTTTCTGTTCTGTGTCACCAACGTGCGGGATGCAATCCTGTTCCATGATGATCGACAGGGGAGGCAGATAGCCTGCCTTCTCCCGTGCGGGAGAAGGATACGGAGCCTTGGCGCCGAAGCCTTGGCGAAGGCGGCTAGGCGCAGTTGGATGAGGGTGTTCTGCTGGTTGGTAACCGTTAGTGGTGAGCCTGTCGAACCACGCCTCTCGTCGCAAGGCGTCGTTGAGCTGCGCTCGCCCTTCGGGTCGACAAGCTCAGGACTAACGGGAACGCTTCGGAATTGTACACCCTCACCCAGCTTCGACTAGGCAGCAAGCTGCCAAGTCTGCACAACCCTCTCCCGTACGGGAGAGGGAGAGGAAGAAATCAAACGCGTCGCAATGAATTTGTTTCTGACCCTACCGGCAATAATGCGACCCACCCCGCCGCGCCTGATCAAAATGCAGATGGTCGGCGTGGGCCTTGTTATAATCGGGCGACAGCGTCGTCGCGAAAATCTCGCAGCCGCCGTCCCGCACTTCTTTCAGAAAGCGCGACCGCTCGTCATCCGCGTCCCAGTGCCCGGCAACCGAGACGGTGCGCCCGTCGGCGAGCCGGAAGGCGGCGATATCGATCGCATTGGCGGTGGCATGCTCGCTGTAATTGCCGCTCTGCCCGCCGCCGATCCGGCGGCAGCTGTAGCTGCCAAAGGTGGTGATCGCCTCGACCGTGGTGCCGAGATGCTCGCGCGCCGCCGCATTGACGATCTGCTTTTCCCACAACACCAGACTGACCGCCACCGGACAGCTGGTCTTGGCGGCGGGGCTGTAGGCGATGTCGCGGGGCTGGTCCTGGGCGAGGGTGACGCCGTTGTCATAGCCGCACCGGGGACCGCCATCGACGGGCGGCAGGGGCGAATAGTCGATCGCGGCCTCCTCGAGCAGCTGGTGGCAGCGCGGGGTGTCGTCGGCGAGCGCGCCGATCTTGCGGGTGGTAAACGGGCCGATCGGCGCGGCCAGGGAAAGCGGCGTCCACGGCATCCGATAGTCCCGCGAAACCCATTCATAGCCGCGCAGAACCAGCGCCAGCGCGATAACAAGCAGGACTGCCCGGAACGAGATGTTCATTGGTCCCGTTCAGGCGGCGCTTTGCGGGCATGGGCGGGGATTGGGGTGAAATTCAGTGTTTCTCTCCCTTTGGGGCCTCTACGCTCCAACTGCCGCGAGAGGGAAAAGTTCCCCTGGTGCGCTGTTCAGCGTGACGGAACTCCCACTGGACTCACACAAAGCCACGAAGACGCAAAGCGATTTTGACCCTTCGCCCTTAAGGGAGAAGGATACGAAGCCTTATTCGCGAAGCGGATTAGGCGCAGTTGGATGAGGGTGTTCTGCTGGTTGGTAACCGTTAGTGGTGAGCCTGTCGAACCACGCCTCTCGTCCGAGAAGCGTCCTTCGACAAGCTCAGGACTAACGGGTAAGCGTTGGGATTGTAAACTCTCACCCAGCTCCGACTAGGCAGCAAGCTGCCAAGTCTGCACAACCCTCTCTTGAGGGAGAGGGGGTGATGCGTTTTCAGGGCAATTCACTCGGGCGAGCCCATTTCGAATTATGGTGACAGTGCACTTTTATCTAGCCTTTGTTTCTTTCGTCCGCGTTTGGCGGGCTTGAGCTGGCGCCCGGTTTGCGACTCAGCTGCAGTAAAGAACCTGTCATCCCCCAATGGTCGCCCGATCGTCTCGGCCTTGCGAATTGCAGCCGACATTTCAACCTCTTCGCCGGCTCGGACCCGTGCTGCTATGTCAGGAAAACGCGTCGCAACTGCATCTGTATCGGTAATGCCGTCCCCTGTTCCCGGATCAAGATGGGCATGGATACTGGACCATTGCCATTGCTCCGCCCGTGGTACGAGCCGCGCCCTCACCGGGTTCAGCACCACATAAGGGATGGCCGCCGCCAGATGCGCTTCGTCCATCGCCACGCAGCCGAAACGGCCCTGCCAGAAATGACCCGTTCGCCGCTCCCGCGCATGGATGTGTCCGGCATATTGCCGATGGACTTTGGACAAGGATTTGCGCAGCCCGTCCGCATCCGCCGGGGTTAGGATAAGGTGCACATGATTGGGCATCAGGCACCAAGCCCAAATGGCGACCCGCGCCGCGCGGCAGTGGTCGGCGAGCAGCGTGAGATAAAGGCGATAGTCCGCTTCACAAAAGAAGGTCTGTGCCCGGCCATTGCCGCGCTGGGTCACATGGTGGGGGATATCGGGAAGAACAATACGGGCAAGGCGGGCCATAGGCTGTGGATATGTCAGGAGCAGCGCTAGGTAAATGGCGGGAGCTTGTCAGTTTCGGTCAGGAAATTAGTGCACTGTCACCGTAATACGGTCAGGAAATTAGTGCACTGTCACCGTAATACGTAATATGATTGAATAATAAATCGACCTTTCCATCCACAGATTGCATTTATCACGACAGATCATAAATTATCGTGACCGCGCACTTATTAAAAAACTGAGTGCGCTGTCGCCGAATCAAGAATAGATTCAAGAGCCATGTCGAACCTCCATTAAAACTCATGATAAAATTCTATTGCTTGCCACTCGGCCGGATATTTCCGCGTTGCGGGAACATATTCGAATAGATTACCATCCTTATCGCGGTATATCCTGTCGCAAGTGCCGGGAGACGAGCCTTTAGGGAGGATACATATCCTATTGTTATCAATGAGAAACCGCGCATGCCAAATAGATTGAGCTATAGATAGGTTTGAATATCCAGTGTATTCATTGGCCGACGTAAATCTCTTGATAGTCACGACTTCCCGTCCATACATCCGTCGAGGTGGATCCATATATTGCAATGGTGGACCATTCGAGAGTTCACGAAGCTCTTCATGAGTCAGCGAACGCAGACCATCAGGAACGTTAGGGATCGCAGGCGCGGCTGGGAGGCGCAAAACGTCAACGGCGTAGATTGCAGAAAAATACAGGCCTTTTGCGCCCGCTTCAGAGAAATATTTCCAGGCATTGGCCGCGAGCACGGCCCAAATGAGCAGAAATACTAAAAGCGGCCATCGCAATAGCTTCCAGATGCGCGAGATGATTGACTGTCCTGAACTGGATTTACGGTGATCGCCCATGGGTCAGTAAATTGAGTGAACTGTCATTGAACCCTCACTTCTTATACAACGCATCCATCCGCTCCAAATACCGCTCCCTGATCACATGCCGCCTGATCTTCATGCTCGGGGTGAGCTCTTCATTCTCGATCGCAAATGGCTCGTCGGCGAATGCGAAGCGGCGGACTTTTTCGATTACGGACAGGTCCTGGTTGACCCGGTCGACCGCTTCGCGGACCGCCGTCTTGAACGCCGGATTGTCCTGCAGCTCGATAAAATCGTACGGCACGTCCTGTTCGCGTGACCATTCCAGCGCCCATTCCGGGTCGGGCACGATCAGGCCGACCATATAGGGCTTGCGGTCGCCGGCGATCATCGCCTGCAGGATTTCCGGCTGCAGCGTCAGCATGCCCTCGACCTTTTGCGGCGCGACATTGTCGCCCTTGTCGTTGACGATCAGATCCTTCTTGCGGTCGGTGATCGCCAGCCGGCCGGCCTCGTCGATATGGCCGATATCGCCGGTGTGCAGCCAGCCGTCCTTGAGCACCTTGTCGGTTTCTTCCTGATTGCGCCAATAGCCGTGCATGACCAGCTCGCCGCGGACCAGAATTTCGCCATCCTCGGCGATCTTCACCTCGGTATCGATCATCGGCGGGCCGACGGTGTCCATCTTCAGGCCGGTGCGCGGGCGGTTGCAGGCGATGATCGGGCCGGATTCGGTCTGGCCATAGCCTTGCAGCAGGGTCAGGCCGAGCGACTGGAAGAAGGTGCCGATTTCCGGATTGAGCGGCGCGCCGCCGGAGACCATCGCCTTGATCCGGCCACCAAAGCGCTGCTGCACCTTGGGCCGCAGCGTCTTGTCAATGAACAGGTCCATCAGCTTGTCGCGCTTGCGGGACCTGCCTTCGGCCTTGCGCTCGCCAATCGCCAGCGCCTTGCCAAGCAGATAGCTGGGCATCTTGCCCTGTTTCTCGACCGTCTTGATCAGCCGGGCGCGGAGCACCTCGAACAGGCGCGGCACCACGACCATGATCGTCGGGCGCACTTCCTCGATATTCGACGCGAGTTTCTCCAGCCCTTCGGAATAGAAGATCTGCGCGCCGATCCCCATCGGGAAAAACTGGCCGGCGCTATGTTCATAGGCGTGGCTGAGCGGCAGGAAGGAGAGAAACACTTCCTCGTCCCAGCCGAAATCGGTCTCGATCACTTCGGCCGGTCCCTTGGTATTGTGCAGGATCGCGCCGTGATGCTGCATGACGCCGCGCGGCTTGCCGCCGGTGCCGCTGGTGTAGATGATGCAGGCGGTCTCGTCGCGGGTGATGCTGGCGACCTGTTCGGTCACCTCGGCGACATCCGCGTCGCTGCCCTTGACCAGATCGGCCCAGCGGTAGAGATCGAAATCGCCGGACTGGCCGATGCGCAGATCGGCGATGCCGATGATGATATTGGCGTCGGAAGAGCTGATCACCGACGGCAGCAGGTTTTTCGCCAGCTTGCTGTCGGAGACGATCACCGCATGGGCACCGCTATTGTCGAGGATATGCTGGTGATCGGACGCAGTGTTGGTGGTGTAGGTCGGGACGGTGATGCAGCCGGCGGCCATGATGCCGAGATCGGCGATGCACCATTCGGGCCGGTTTTCGCAGACCAGCATCACCCGGTCGCCCTTTTTCAGGCCGATGCGTTTCAGAGATTTCGCCAGCGCCGCGACTTGCCGGGCCGCTTCCGCCCAGCTGGTCGCATGCCAGGCGCCATCGATCTTGGCGCTCAGAAACGGCTTGTCGCCGCCCTTGCCGGCGCGGTCGAAGAACATCGACACCAGATTGGGGAATTGATCGATTTCAAGATAACGGTTTTTTGCCTTTTTCCGGGCCACGCGACATTTCCTCTCTCATGCTCCGGATTTTCGCCGGGCTTGGATCATTGGCGAACGGACTAGCGCGGTTCGAACGGGCGGGCAATTATTTTGGTGAAAAGGCAGTGCGGTTTGGTGAGGTGAGCGCTTGGCAATGACTGCCAATGGACATCGCCGTTCGACCTGGTCTATAGCTTTGTCCCATATGAAAATGACCCGTCTTATCGCTGCTGTTGCAGTGCTGCTCACCGCTTCCTGTGCCCAGACCGGGCTGCCCGAACCCGTCTCTGTTTCCGCGCCGGAGGCTGCTTCTGCCACCCGGCAAGAGGAGCCTTTCGTCATTGCCGCCAACCCGCTGGCGGCGCAGGCGGGGCAGGATGTGCTGAAACGCGGCGGCAGCGCGATTGACGCGGCGATTGCGGTGCAGGCGATGCTGTCGCTGGTCGAGCCGCAAAGTTCCGGTCTCGGCGGCGGAGCGTTCCTGAACTATTATGACGGAAAGACCGGCAAGCTGACCGTCTATGATGGCCGGGAAACCGCTCCGGCACAGGCCAGCCCGACGATGTTTCTCGGGCCCGACGGAAAGCCGCTCGGCTATCGCGAAGCCGTCACCAGCGGCCGGGCAACCGGCGTGCCGGGCGCGGTGGCGATGCTGGCGCTGGTGCATGACGAGCATGGCGCGCTCGACTGGAGCAGCCTGTTCGGGGCGGCGGAGCGTACCGCAGAAGAGGGTTTCGTGATCAGCCCGCGGCTGGGACGCTTTCTCGGCATGGGCTTTCCGCAGCTGGCGACGCCGGATGCCAGCGCCTATTTCAGCGGCGCGGACGGCCAGCGGCTGACCACCGGCGACCGGCTGAAGAATCCGGACTATGCCGATTTCCTGAGGCGGCTGGCGGCGGGTGGCCCCGACGCGCTTTATACGGGTTCGACCGCGGCGAAGATTGTCGCCAAGACCCGCTCGGCGCCGCTGGAGGGCCGGATGACCATGGCCGATCTGGCCGGTTACCAGCCGGTCAAGCGGGAGGCCCTGTGCCATCTCTATCGCGCCTACCGGGTCTGCGTGCCGCCACCACCGTCGAGCGGCGTGGCGATGCTGCAGCTGCTGGCGATGCTGGAGAAGACCGACATTGCCGCGCGAGGTCCCGGTGACCCGCAGGCCTGGTATCTGTTCGCCGAGGCGAGCCGGCTGATGTATGCCGACCGCGACCAATATGTCGGCGATCCCGCCTTTGTCTCGGTGCCGGTCAAGGGGCTGCTGGACCCGGCCTATGTCGCGTCGCGGGCCGCACTGATCGGCGACACCGCTTCTGCTCCGCCGGAGGCGGGTAATCCGCCCGGAGCGGTGCAGGCGGGGGCTGACCATACGATGGAGCCGGCCGGAACCTCCCATTTCATCGTCCGCGATGCGCAGGGCAATGTCGTGTCGATGACCACCACGGTCGAATCGATCTTCGGCACCGGCCGGATGGTCGACGGCTTCTTTCTGAACAACCAGCTGACCGATTTCTCGTTCAGTCCGGTCGATGCCGAGGGCCATCCTGCGGCCAACGCGGTGGCACCCGGCAAACGGCCGCGTTCGTCGATGACGCCAACGATATTGCTCGACAGAGACGGCCAGTTTGCCGGCGCGATCGGATCGGCGGGGGGCAACAGCATCCTCGCCTATGTCGCCAAGTCGCTGGTCGGCGCGATCGACTGGAACCTGTCGATGCAGGACGCGCTGGCGCTGCCCAATCTGGTTGCGCGGGGCGCGGCCATTGGCGGCGAAGTTGACGAGTTCGCTCCGGGGGTCGTGGCAGGCCTGGCAGCGCGCGGGATCGATCTCAAGCCGGGCCAGGGCGAAGATAGCGGCGTCCATGCCGTAATGATCCGCGATGGCAAGGTCGACGGCGGCTTCGACCCGCGCCGCGAGGGCGTGGTGCTGGTCGGTACGGGTGACTAGCCGGGCAAGCTAGGCGGTGCCGACGGCCTCGCTGACCGAGGCAAAGTCCTCGGCCTTGAGCAATTTTGCCAGCTGGCAGTTGAGCGCGGCGGCGATCGCCGGGCCTTCGTAAATCATCGCGGTATAGAGCTGGACCAGCGACGCCCCGGCGCGGATTCTTTCATAGGCATCCTCTGCGGTGGCAATCCCGCCAACCCCGATCAACGGAATCTGTCCGCCGCTGGCGTGGCGGAAATCCTTGAGCCGCTGCAACGCCAGATCCTTCAGCGGCGCGCCGGACAGGCCGCCGGTTTCGCTCCGGTTGGCGGACAGCAGGGCGGGCCGGGTGATGGTCGTGTTGGAGATGATCAGCGCGGCGATCTTCTGGTCCATTGCGACTTCGACGATATCGTCGATATCGGCGGGCTCGAGATCGGGAGCGACCTTGAGGAAGACCGGGGTTTTTGACACGCCCATCGCATCCATGACCGCAGCGAGCAGTTCCGCCAGCGCGCCCTTGTCCTGCAGCGCGCGCAGGCCCGGCGTGTTGGGGGAGCTGATATTGACGGTCAGATAGTCGGCCAGCGGCGCCATGTTTTTCGCGCCGGTGACATAGTCGGCGATCCGGTCCGTGCTGTCCTTGTTGGCGCCGATATTGATGCCGAGCACCCCTTTGCCCATGCGGGAGCGCATGCGCGTGAGGCGAGGCAGCGCGTCGGCCTGGCCGCGGTTGTTGAAGCCGAGCCGGTTGATCACCGCCTTGTCCTCGACCAGCCGGAAGATGCGCGGTTTCGGATTGCCCGCCTGCGGCAGCGGCGTCAGCGTACCGACCTCGGCATAGCCGAAGCCCATGCGGATCAGCGCATCGGGCACTTCGCCATTCTTGTCGAAACCGGGGGCCATGCCGACCGGATTGACGAAGTCGAGCCCGGCGACATTGGTCGCCAGAACCGGATCACATTTGGGGGCAGGGCCCATCGGCAGGGTCTTCAGGCCAGCGATGGTCAGGGCATGGGCACGTTCCGCCTCGAGCTGGAAGATGAAGGGTTTGGCGAGATTGTAGAGCATGGGCGGGCTATGGCACTGGATAAACAGCCGCGCAATGGTGCTCCGCACTTGATGCGGAGCTTTTCGCGACGGCAGCGCTCTGCCTCCAGAGCTCCGCATCAAGTGCGGAGCACAGGACTGGAAACGCCGATATTTTCTGCTACACGAGCACCAGATAAGCAAAGGACCCAACATGATTGCAACGCCCCAGTTTGATTTCCAGCTCGGCGAAATGGCCGACCAGATCCGCGACACCACCCGGCGCTTTGCCGAGGAGAAGATCATGCCGCTGGCGCAGAAGATGGACCGGGAGGACTGGTTTCCGCGCGAATTGTGGACGCAGATGGGTGATCTTGGGCTGCACGGAATTACCGTGGAAGAGGAAGATGGCGGTCTTGGACTCGGCTATATCGAACATGCGATCGCGGTCGAGGAAGTCAGCCGCGGCAGCGCCGCCCTGGGCCTGAGCTATGGCGCGCACAGCAATCTGTGCGTCAACCAGATCCGTCGCTGGGCTTCCGCCGAGCAGAAAGCCAAATATCTGCCGAAGCTGATCTCCGGCGAGCATGTCGGGGCGCTGGCGATGTCGGAAGCGGGCGCGGGTTCGGACGTGGTGTCGATGAAGCTCAAGGCCGAGGCGGTGCAGGGCGGCTATGTGCTCAACGGCACCAAATTCTGGATCACCAATTCGACCGATGCCGATACTCTGGTGGTCTATGCCAAGACCCGCCCCGACGCCGGTTCCGGCGGCATAACCGCGTTCCTGATCGAAAAGGGCATGAAGGGTTTTTCGATCGGCCAGAAGATCGAGAAGGTCGGCATGAAGGGCAGCCCGACCGCCGAGCTGGTGTTCGATGATTGCGAAGTGCCGGAGGAAAATGTCATGGGACCGCTGAACGGCGGCGTCGGTGTGCTGATGTCCGGTCTCGATTACGAGCGCGCCGTGCTGGCGGCGATTCCGCTCGGCCTGATGCAGGCCTGCCTCGACACGGTCATCCCCTATGTCCGCGAGCGCAAGCAGTTCGGCAAGCCGATCGGAACCTTCCAGCTGATGCAGGGCAAGATCGCCGACATGTATGTCCGGCTGAACAGCGCCCGCAGCTATGTCTATAATGTCAACAAGGCCTGCGATGCCGGCCAGACCACCCGCTTTGACGCGGCTGGCGCGGTGATGCTGGCCAGCGAGAACAGCGTGCGGGTCGCCGAGGAATCGATCCAGGCGCTGGGCGGTGCGGGCTATACTACTGACTGGCCGGTCGAGCGCTACTGGCGCGACAGCAAGCTGCTCGATATCGGTGCGGGTACGAACGAGATTCGCCGGATGCTGATCGGGCGGGAACTGATCGGCGCGGGTTAAGTCCGCAACGTCTCCCAGGGTCCGGTGATCGCATAGGTGAAGCCCGGACTCTGCACATTGACGAACATTGTCTTGCCGTCGGGCGAGAAGCAGGCGCCGCAGAATTCGGCTTCATCCTTGTGGGCGTTTCTGGCGAAATCGTAGATTTTGCCGTCGGGGGTCAGGCCGCGCAGATAGTTGCTGCCGCGTCCGTCCTCGCACAGGATCAGGTCGCCCCACGGGGCCAGCGCGAGATTGTCGCACAGGTCGAGCGTGTCGGCGCTTGGGGATTCATACAGCAGGGTGAGCTTGCCGGTTTCGCCCGGCGTGTAGCGCCAGACCTGACCGGTCTGGCTGGTTCCGCCCTGGGTGCAGGTGAAGAATATCTCTCCTTTGTTGCTGCCCGGGCGCAGGCCATAGTCCATGCCTTCGCCGCGGCAGAAATAGGCGGCACCGGCGGCATGGCCGCGCGCGGCGAGATCGCCGTCGGGTGATTCGACGTCATCGAGATCGATCCAGTCCACCGCCAGTTCCTGACCGGGCTGGATGCGTCCGGCCCCGCCGCCGCCCCAGTCCTGCGGCCAGTTGTTGGTGACCGCCGATTTCCAGCCGCGGATCGCCAGCGCCTGCAACTGGCCGCCTTCTGCCAGACGGCCTTTCACCTTGGGAATGAACCGGTAGAACAGGCCGCTGCGGGCGTCCTCGGTCATGTAGACGATGCCGGTTTCCGGATCGACGGCAGCGGCCTCATGGGCAAAGCGGCCCATCGCCTTGAGCGGCACGGCATCGATCAGGCCGGTGGCTGCGGCGGGTGTTTCGAACACGAAGCCGTGATATTTGCCAGATTCTTTGCCGGCGGTCAGCACCTCCTCTTCGCAGCTTAGCCAGCTGCCCCAAGGGGTCGGACCACCCGCGCAATTGGCAGCGGTGCCGGTCAGCACCAGAAAATCCCGCTCCAACCGTTTGTGCTTGAGATCGTAGACCAGCTTGGTCACGCCGCCGAAAAAGGGTGAGCCATCTTTCTTGCGGTCATAGAGCTGGCTCTCCGAAACCCGGTCGAGCAGTTCATTGCCCTTGCCGAACGGGCTGCCGGTCGGGACGTCGAGCCAGTTTTCGTGATTGCGCATCAATATGCATTTGTCGGCATCATCCGGATCCGCGAAACAGGCCATGCCGTCGGGCCGGCCGGGCCGGAAAAAGCCGTCCGCCATCGTGCCGCCGGTCTCGCTGATCAGGGTGTAGGAGAAGCCCTCCGGCAGATCGAGGCGTTTTGTGGGGTCGGGCACCAGGCGAAAGGAACGATTGGCGCTGTGCGCCTGCGCGCATCCGGCGAGGGAGACCGACGCATAGAACAGGCCGACAGCCTGAGCGGAGCGGATGAAATCTCTTCGGGATAATGTCATCGTTCAAACTTCCTGCTGTCGGTGCTATGAGACCGGTTAGAATCTAGCCAGCGCTTACCGGCGAAAGAAAACAGATTTATGACCTACACCCTGATCACCGCCAACCGCAACTATTCCAGCTGGTCGCTGCGCCCGTGGATATTGATGAAAGCGCTGGAGATCCCGTTCATCGACGATATCATTTATTTTGAAGAAGAGAATTACGAGCGGTTTCGGGAGTTTGCACCCAATGGGCAGGTGCCGTGTCTGAAGGATGATCGCGGGGATGGCCGCACAGATACGATTTGGGATTCCCTGGCCATTGTTGAATATCTGGCAGAGCGGCATGGCGGTTGCTGGCCGGACGATGGCAATGCGCGGACATGGGCGCGCTGTGCGGCGGCGGAAATGCATGGCGGGTTCGCGCCGCTGCGCAATATCTGCACAATGAACGTGGGTGTGCGGGCCACGCTCCACAATATTGAAACGCCGCTGCAACGCAATATCAACCGGATTGGCGAGCTGTTTGCGCAGGGACAGGACAATTTTGGCGGGCCCTGGCTGACCGGGCAAAGCTTTTCGGCGGTGGACGCCTTTTTTGCGCCTGTGGCCTATCGGGTGCGATCCTATGATCTGGACATCGGAGCTAAGGGCCGCGGCTGGGTGGACCGGATGATCGCGCATCCGGCGATGCAGGATTGGGAACGGCAGGCGCTGGCCGAGACCCAGCGCGAAATCGGTCATGAAGACGAGATTGCGGCTGCGGCGACGGTGACGGCGGATTATCGGGCGGGGTAGGGCTACGGAACGAGGGTAAGCCGTTAGTGTGGCAGGCGGTGGTGTGCCCCGCTGGGGTGCCCCTGCGCAGGCAGGGGCCCATCTCGAGAAGGTGCGGCCCACGGAATGGATGGTTTGCCGCCAGACCCGAGTTGGCGCAAAATCCTTGCTTGCCCTCGTGCCGCAATAGCAGAGATGGGCCCCGGCCTACGCCGGGGAACAGGTGCGACATTGTTGTGCTCCGGCGCAGGCCGGAGTCCAGACGATCGGGCACGATCATTCTGGGCCCTGCCCTTCGGCAGGGAACGGGAGCATCACCCGCCAAACTTGACTGAATCCGGCCCTTCCGGCAAAGGCACCTCTTCTCAATGTTGCGGCGCAGCATTTTTTCAATCGATGGAGGCTGCCCATGGCAATTCACAGCGATTTTCGACGCGACTGGCTGTCGAATCCGAAAACCGAATTTCTCGCCGGTCTGGTGGTAGCTCTCGCGCTGATTCCGGAGGCGATCGGCTTTTCGATCATCGCCGGCGTCGATCCGCGGGTCGGGCTCTATGCCAGTTTCTCGATCGCGGTGATCATATCTCTGGTCGGCGGTCGTCCGGGCATGATCAGCGCGGCGACCGCTGCGGTCGCGGTGCTGGTGGTGCCGCTGGTCCGCGATCATGGCGTCGAATATCTGTTTGCCGCAACGATATTGATGGGGATTTTCCAGGGCATCGCCGCGCTGCTGCGGCTCGACCTGCTGATGCGTTTTGTCTCACGCTCGGTAATCACCGGTTTCGTCAACGCGCTGGCGATCCTGATCTTCATGGCGCAGGTGCCGCAGATGACCGGAGAGGCCTTTACCTGGCAGACCTATGCGATGATCGCGGCGGGTCTGGCGATCATTTACGGGCTGCCGCGGATCACCACTCTGGTGCCGTCGCCGCTGGCGGCGATCATCGTGCTGGCCGGGATCAGCATCTATTTCCGCGCCGATGTGTTCACCGTCGGCGATATGGGCGAGCTGCCCGACAGCCTGCCGTGGCTGCATATCCCGCAGATTCCGATCAGCTGGGAAACGCTGCAGATCATCGCGCCTTATGCGCTGGCGATGGCGGCGGTCGGGTTGCTGGAATCGCTGCTGACCGCCTCGATCGTCGACGACATGACCGAGACGCGCAGCGACAAGAAGCGCGAAACCTACGGCCAGGGCATTGCCAATTTCGTCACCGGCTGGATCGGCGGGATGGGCGGCTGCGCGATGATCGGGCAGTCGGTGATCAATATCAAATCGGGTGGTCGGCGGCGGCTGTCGACCTTTGTCGCCGGGGTGATGCTGCTGGTGCTGATCGTTGGCCTGGGCCAATGGGTCGCGCAGATCCCGATGCCGGCGCTGGTCGCGGTGATGATCTTTGTCTCGATCAGCACTTTCCGCTGGAAGAGCTTTACCGAAATCACCCACCATCCGTGGCCGTCCAATGTCGTGATGATCGCGACGGTCGTGATGGTCGTGGCGACGCACGACCTGTCGATCGGGGTGCTGACCGGGGTATTGCTGTCGGGCATATTCTTCGCCTGGAAGGTGCGCCAGCTGGTCCGGATTCAGGATTTTGTCGAGATAACGACACATCGCTATGTCTTCGCCGGCGAGGTTTTCTTCGGTTCGGTCGACATGCTCTATGAAGCGATCGAGTTTAACGAGGATGGCATCGACAGCGTGATCATCGACGTTCACAACGCGCATTTCTGGGACATCAGCGCGACCGGCATTTTGGACAAGATTGTCGAGCGGCTGAAGAATGAAGGCAAGACGGTCGAGATCATCGGCCTCAATCAGGCGAGCGCGACGCTGGTGGAGAAATATAGCGAGAATGAGAAGCCGTTCGAGAGCCTGGGGGTTGTCGGGCACTAAGTCTGCGCCGGGGGATATTGTGCCCCTGCGAAGGCAGGGGCCCATCTCCTGATATTGCCGCAAACGGCATGGTTGGTTTGCCGCCAGACTTGAGTGCAGCGCTCAACATTCTCTTGCCCTCGAGACGAACATGCAGAGATGGGCCCCTGCCTGCGCAGGGGCACAGGTGAACGGACATTGATGTGCTCCGGCGCAGGCCGGGGTCCGGGCGATCGGGCAGGATCATTCTGGGCCCTGCCCTTCGGCAGGGAACGGGCGCTGTTGGCATAGGGGTTGTGCTCCGCACTTGATGCGGAGCCCTGCCGTCGCAACGCCATCTCCTGCCGCCAGAGCTCCGCATCGAGTGCGGAGCACAATGTCCTGTTGACCGCGTCCCGCCTTTGCCGCACATCTGCTGCAAAGTTTACAGGAGACCTCCCATGATCACGCTGCACCATCTCGACTATTCCCGTTCGTCCCGGATCATCTGGCTCTGCGAAGAGGGCGGCATCGATTATGAGATGGTGACCTATCACCGCGATCCCAAGACCCGCAGGTCGCCGCCGGAACTGGCCGAAGCGCATCGGCTGGCCAAGGCGCCGACGGTGGATGTGGACGGCGTGACCATGGTCGAATCCGGTGCGATTATCGAATATCTGATCGAGCGGCACAGCGACGGCGCGCTCGGCGTGGCACCCGATCATCCGGAGCGGGCGAAATATCTCGAATGGCTGCATTTTGCCGAGGGCACGATGGGCATGAGCTTCATCATCACCGGCATTGCGCCGATGCTGGGCGGCTTGCCCGAAGTGCTGAACGGCTTCCTGCAGGCCGAGGTCGACAAGCTGCTCGACCATCTGGAGATCGAGCTGGAGGACAAGGAATTCCTGGTCGCGGGCAAGTTTACCGGCGCCGATATCAATCTCCATTATATGCTGGAAGGGCGCGCGGCGCTGGGGCAGCTCGATAGCCGTCCGAATTGCTCGCGCTATTTTGAAGCGCTGGTGGCGCGGCCGGGTTACAAGAAGACAGTGGAACTGGGCGGGCCGGTGCTGTTGCCGCGGCCTAGCTGACCGTCATTGCGAGCGAAGCGTGGCAATCCAGGGCGGCACTCGCAGACGCTCTGGATTGCCGCGTCGCTTCGCTCCTCGCAATGACGAATGTCTAGCGAGTTAAAGCTGCGTTAACCCCGGTGGCAAACAAATCTCCACTATCCGCCGCATGTTCAAAAAACAGCGACGGTTCGATCAGTTCCAGTTCCATCAGGCGGAACTGGCCGTCGACGTCGCGGAGCATGTCGATGCGGGCGTAGAGCAGGGTTTCGGTGTCTAGAATCTGCTCGGCGGCCTTGCGCGCATCGACCGCCAAGTCCTGCGCGCCGCTAGGACAATCGGTGCCGCTTTCCGAGCCGCCGAGAAATTCCTGGACGCGGAAATCGCCTTGGGCGGGACGCTTGAGGATGGCGTGGCTGAAGGTCCCGGCAAAATAGAAGAGCGAATATTCGCCTTCCTGCGCGATGGCGGGCTGGAAGGGCTGGATCAGCATGGGCTGGCCGGCGATCGATTCGGGCAGGGGCTCACCGGTCCTTAGCCGGAACGTGCCGTCGGCACCGCCGGAAATGGGCGGTTTGACCACCAGCTGATCGGTCGCAAATTTCCGGGCGGCCTCGGCAATGTCATCCGCGGTCAGGACAGCGCTGATCACGGTCTGGACAATAGCGAGGCCTGCCTTTTCAAGTGCGAGCAGATAGGATTTGTCGCTGTTCCAGCGCAGCACGGACACCGGATTGGCCAGTTTGATCTGCTGCCGTTCCATCCGGTCGAGCAGCGCAAACCAGCGCGGGCAGTCCCGCTGATAGCCCCAGACCAGCAACGGCAGCACGAGATCAAATGCCGTCAGATCGCCGGGATCGGTCCAGTGGCGGAATGCGATATCGTCGCCGAGCAGCCGCTGATAGGCGGCGCGCGCCGGGGCGAGATCCTCGAAATAGTCGGGCGCCGCCGTCAATATGCAGATTTTTGGCAAGTCGCGGGCTTAACCGACGGCGTCGCGGACGACGGCGGTGCCGGCTTCGCGCTGTTGCTTTAGTTCCGCCTTCAGCTTTGCCGGATCGCGGGCGAAGACGAAACCGAAGCTGACCCCGCCCTGCTTGCCGATGGTTGCGTGATGCAGCTTGTGCGCCTGCACCAGCCGTTTGGCATAGCCGCCTCTGGGGACATATTTGAAGTAACGCTGATGCACCAGACCGTCGTGGATCAATGTGTAGATGATGCCGTAGAACATGATGCCGAGGCCAACCCAGGTGCCCGGTTCCCATGCGGAGCTGCCCATGATCAGCGGGCTGCCAATCGCGAACATCGAAATGCTCATCACCGCACCGACGATGCCGTAGAGATCGTTCTTCTCCAGCGCATTATCATGCGGCTCGTGATGGTCGCGATGCCAGCCCCAGCCAAAACCGTGCATGATATATTTGTGGCTCGCCCAGGCGACAAATTCCATCGCGATGACGGAAGCCAGTACGGTTGCAATGATGGCGAATATGCTCATGCTGTAAAGATAGGCGCTCTTTGAAGGGTTTTGAAGGCAATTCTGACTTGCGCCGATGATTGATCGGTCTAAACGAAACCCCATATTGGAAGTCAGGAGCTTATGAACCAACCGAAGACCCTCTATCAGAAAATCTGGGATGCCCATGTGGTGGACCAGCGGGATGACGGCACGGCGCTGATCTATATCGACCGGCATCTGGTGCACGAAGTCACCAGTCCGCAGGCTTTTGAAAGTCTGCGCCTAGCAGGGCGCAAGGTGCGCCGGCCGGATCTGACGCTGGCGGTTCCCGATCATAATCTGCCGACCACGGCGCGGCTCGACGCGCAGGGCCATAAAATCCCCATCGCCGATCCGCAAAGCGCGGCGCAGCTGGAAGCACTGGAAGCCAATGCACCGGCCTTTGGCATCAAATATATCGGTGCCAGCGACATCAACCAGGGCATTGTCCACGTGATCGGCCCGGAGCAGGGCTTTACTCTGCCAGGCACGACCATGGTTTGCGGCGACAGCCATACGGCAGCGCACGGCGCTCTGGGGTCTCTGGCCTTTGGCATCGGCACCAGCGAAGTCGAGCATGTGCTGGCGACGCAGACGCTGCAGCTGACTCGCTCGAAAGCGATGGAAATCCGCGTCGAGGGATTGCTGGGTCCAGGAATCAGTCCGAAAGACCTGATCCTGCATATCATCGGCGTGATCGGCACGGCTGGCGGTACTGGCCATGTTATTGAGTATCGCGGCGAAGTGTTTGAGAAAATGTCGATCGAGGGACGGCTGACCGTCTCCAACATGTCGATCGAGGCGGGCGCGCGCGCGGGTCTGATCGCACCGGATGAGAAGACATTCGCCTATCTGAAAGGCCGTCCGATGGCGCCGAAAGGCGCCGACTGGGATGCCGCTGTCGCCTATTGGAAGACGCTGCCGACCGACGACGGGGCAAGGTTCGACAAGAGCGTTACGATCAACGCAGCCGATGTCTCGCCGACCGTGACATGGGGGACCAGTCCCGAAGATGTTGTCCCGGTCAACGGGATCGTGCCGACGCCGGAAAGCTTCGCCGACCCGTCCAAGCAGGATGCCGCGCGCAAGTCGCTGGATTATATGGGACTCGAAGCGGGCCAGGCCTTGCGCGATGTCATGGTGGAAAATATCTTCATTGGCAGCTGCACCAACAGCCGGATCGAGGATTTGCGCGCTGCCGCCGCAATTCTGGACGGGCGCAAAAAGGCTGACAATGTCAAATGGGCGATTGTCGTGCCCGGCTCCGGACTGGTCAAGGCGCAAGCCGAAGCCGAGGGGCTCGACCGGATTTTCACCGATGCCGGGTTTGAATGGCGCGAACCGGGCTGCTCCGCCTGCCTGGGCATGAACCCGGACAAGGTGCCACCGGGTGAACGCTGTGCATCCACATCCAATCGCAATTTCGTTGGACGGCAGGGACCAGGTGCTAGAACGCATCTGATGTCCCCCGCGATGGCCGCGGCTGCCGCCGTAACCGGCAGACTCACCGACGTGCGCGAACTGACTAGATAAGAGGGTAAAATGAGCGACAACAATAATGATGACAAAAAGTCTGGCGCAAAACCGGTCAAGAACAAGACTTCTAAGGGCAATGAATCCGGGCAGTGGTCGGCTGGTGCCAAGGTGGGTGCGGCTATTGGTTCGGCTGCGGTTGCGGCGGCTCTGTTATATGCCGGGCGGCATCAGATGAAAAAGCATGACGATTTCAAGCCGGCCAAAGACAAGCCGCTGCCGAAATATGAAAATGAACCGGATTATGATTATGATGACGGTGATGATGACGACGGCGACGATGATTTCACCGACAAAAGCGAAGACGAATAGATATGAAACCCGTCAATCGCGTTGCCGGTCGCGCCATTCCGTTTGGCCAGAAGAACGTCGATACCGATGTGATCATTTCGGCCAAATGGCTGAAGACGATTTCTCGGGAAGGGCTTGG
>PFJE01000050.1 GCA_002783865.1 Sphingomonadales bacterium CG_4_10_14_3_um_filter_58_15 | reverse complement strand
GTCGCGCTCTTCCCGTGGAGCGCGCCCGCTTCGAACAGATGTTTCCAGGCGTCGATCACCTGGGGCATGAACAGTCCGGTATCGGCGATGGCAAATCCGTCGCTGCCGTCGGCGTGCTGATCGGCCAGCACCCAGTTGTTGATATGACCCAGCGGGCCGGGCACCGGTGTCCGGGTCCAGCCGATGCCGGGCATCAGTTCGAAATATTCGCCGAATTTCGGCTCATATTCGCCGAGCGGATAGGTCAGCCCGTCCGATTCAATCGGATCGAAGCCGTGATCGGCGAGCATCGCATCATAAGCGGGCGGTTTTCGGGGTGCATCCATAGATCGGTCATAGACCCCTGATCGCCGAAAGCGCAACCCGATTTAATTGATTGGTTAAACTGCTAGCGCAGGCGGTCGCCTGCGATCACTTCATGCCGACAATGAATACAAAAACCAGCGCCATCGCTCCGAAGACGGCGATTGCCGCCAGCTTCATCAGCCGCAGTCGGCCGGGATTTCCCTCACTCATATTCGCCTCCCCATTGGTCGATACGGGTCGTTGATAGACGATCAGCGATCCTTGAACAATGTTTCTGCCGTATGCTCTACCGGTGCGTCTTCTTCGTCCGATTCACCCGACAGCGCGGCTTCTGCATCCCGAACCGCTTTGGCGCGTTCTTCGTGCAGTTCTGCAATCAGCGCTTCCTTGTCGCCGCCCAGCTTGGTGTCATCTGCCATTTCTGGTTCGATGCCGGCCTTTTTCGCGGCCTTCGCAACCACGGCATCAAGCTCGCGCTGCGAACAAAGACCGAGCGTGACAGGATCTTTTGGCGCGATATTGGCGATGTTCCAGTGCTCGCGCTCGCGGATCGCGTTGATCGTCGTGCGGGTGGTGCCGATCAGCTTGCCGACCTGCGCATCCGAAATCTCAGGGTGATTGCGCAGCAGCCAGGCGATCCCGTCGGGCTTGTCCTGACGTTTGGACACCGGTGTATAGCGGGGTCCCTTGGTCCGGCGTATCTGATCCGGTCCCTTTTGGATCTTCATCCGGTAGTCCGGATCTTTCTCCGCCTTCTCGATTTCTTCGTGGGTCAGTTCGTGCGCCTGCACCGGATCGCGGCCGGTATATTTGGAGCTGGCGAGATCATCCGCCATCGCGTTGACTTCAAGAATATGAATGCCGCAAAATTCGGCGATCTGGTCAAAGCTGAGCGCCGTATTGTCGACCAGCCAGCTGGCTGTGGCATGCTGCATAAGTGGAGTTGCTTGTTCGGCCATGATGGCATCCTTCCAATAGCTGGCGCTTCCTGGCCAGCGGAATATAAAAATAAAGGGCCGCCCCCTTGCGGAGACGGCCTGTTGGAAGCCTATGTAGGTTATTTGAAGGCCGTCGGCAAGATATTTGGCTAGGTCCGCGCAAATATCGCCTTGGCAAGGATCCGGCGCGACATATGGCAGTCCAGCCGCAGATCCTGTGACACTAGACCGTTGAAAAACTGGCTGGCGCTCGCATCCCAGCTATATTTCGCACCGTGCGCGACACAATCCGCTGGAGCGAGCGTCAATGCACGCACTATCGCTTCGTCGAGATTGGCATTCATGGCACCGCTTTCCGCCGTCAATATATCAATCGGACCGGTCACCGGGAAGGCCGCCACCGGTGTGCCACAGGCGAGCGCCTCGATAATCACCAGACCGAAGGTATCGGTCTTGCTGGGGAAGACAAACACATCCGCGCCGGCGTAATAGCCAGCCAGCGCCCTGCCCGATTGCCTGCCGGCGAAATGCACCTCGGGGTGACACGCCTTCAGGCCGTCGAGCGCAGGCCCATCGCCGACGACCACTTTCGAACCGGGTTGATTGCTGTTCAGAAAGGCTTCGATATTTTTCTCGATCGCCACCCGTCCGACATAGAGCTGGATCGGACGCGCGAGATGCTGATATGCTGCTGGCGGTGGCGTATCCGGGCGGAAATTTTGCAGATCGACGCCGCGACTCCAGTGATGGACATGGGGCAGTCTCTCGCCGCGCAGCTGATTGCGGACGCTTTGGGTCGAGACCATGATCCTTTCCGATTTCTGGTGGAACCAGCGGATATAGGGCCAGAATATCCGCGGCGACAACCGGGTCCTCTTGGCGAGATATTCCGGGAACTGCGTGTGATAAGCGGTTGTAAACGGATACCCTTTTCTCCGGCACCAGCGGCGCGCCTGGATGCAGAGCGGTCCTTCGGTCGCCAGATGCACGGCGTCCGCACCAAAGGCCTCGATCCGCTTGCCGATGGCTCTGGCCCGGGCAAAAGAAAGACGGATTTCGGGATAGCTCGGTGCAGGGATCGAGCGATACTGGTCCGGTGAAATCACCAGGATCTCGTGTCCCCTGTTGCGCAACAGCCCGATCACCGTATCCAGCGTGCGCACCACGCCATTGACCTGTGGGTGCCATGCGTCGGTGACCAGCGCGATCTTCATGCCGCCTGATCCATGTCACCGTCGACTGATGTCAAGCGGACCGGCTGCTCGGCGCGCTGCTTGCGCGCCTCGATTTCGTCAGCCCAGTGAAGGATTTGCATATTGCCATCATCGCATTCGACCAAGGCGGTGCAACCTTCCACCCAGTCACCATCATTATAATATTCGATGCCCTTGATCATGCGATGCTCAGCAGTGTGGATATGACCACAGACCACACCATCGACGCCCCGGCTTTCCGCCGCCTTGGCCACCGTTTCTTCGTAACGCCCGATAAACTCGACCGCATTCTTGACCTTGTGCTTGGCCATTTTCGAGAGCGACCAATAAGGAAGATCGAACCGGTTGCGGATCTTGTTGACCAGCCAGTTCAGGCGCATCAGAGTCACATAGGCCGCATCGCCGATCACGGCGAGCCAGCGGTGCGCCAGCATCACCGTGTCGAATTCGTCGCCATGCAATACCAGCAGACGGCGGCCATCGGCTGTTTCGTGGATCGCCGAACGGCGGATTTCGACGCCACCGAAATTCAGCCCGGTGAACTGGCGGAACATTTCGTCATGATTGCCGGGAATATAGACGATCCGTGTGCCGCGCCGGGCCCGTTTCAATATCCGCCAGAAGATATCATTGTGGCTGTCCGGCCAGAAAAACCGTTTCTTCATCCGCCAGCCATCGATAATATCGCCGACCAGATAGAGCGTGTCGCTATCGACATGATCCAGAAAGTCGATCAGCAGATCGGCATTGCACCCTCGCGTCCCGAGGTGGATATCGGAAATCCAGATCGTCCGGTAGCGGGTCCGGTCTCGCGCATGCACCCGCGGCTTGCGCTTTAGGCGCGCTTCATAGCGGTCGACATCGAGCAACGGAATATCGGCTTTGGGAAACGGGGGAAATTGCTTGGCCATATAAAACTCCCATGGAAACTATCCATGGACACGGCCTTACGCCTCGATTGTTACAGCCCGATTCCCATTTTATGAAGCTTTGGTGACGCAAAACCGAGGGTCAGGACCAGATTTTCAGATATTCCTGCAGCTGGTATTGCAGGTGAGGAACCGCCCGATCGCTAGCCAGAAATTCAGCGACCGGCATCAATTGCCAGTCCTGACCCTCGTCGCCAAAGACTATATCGTCCACCATATGGCGCGCCAGACGACACACAAAGAATAGGGCGACATGGCCAGTCCCGCGCCAATTCGGGTAGGTCTGCACATGTTTAAATGCGTCAATCGCAATGCTTATGCCGAATTCTTCGTAGGTTTCGCGGGCAACGCATTCCGCACCGCTTTCGCCATTCTCCCGCCCGCCGCCAGGCAGATCCAGCATATCGGGAAACGGAATGTCGGGCTTGTTGTCCCGGCGATAGACGAGGATTTGATCATCGATGAAGACAGCGACCTTCGCGCCGTGAAAATCAGGTTCGCCGCTCACGATGCCATCCCGGTCATGAAAGCTATTCCACAATTAGCACGATCTTGCCGATATGATCGCCGGCTTCCATATGGGCATGCGCCTTGGCCGCGTCGGCGAGCGGAAAGCGCTCGTCCATCACCGGTTTCAGCTTGCCCGCTTCGACGTCCGGCCAGACGTGGCGGTGCAATTCGTCGGCGATCAGGGCCTTGCGCTCGGCCGACTGGGGCCGCAGCGTCGAGCCGGTAAGGATCAGCCGCTTCATCATGATATGGGCCATGTTGAGCGTCGCCTCCATGCCGCCCTGCACCGCAATCGTCACGTGCCGGCCATCTTCCTTCAGGCACTGCAGATTGCGCTGAACATAGTCGCCGGCCACCATATCGAGCACAACATCTACTCCTTGGCCGTCGGTGATCTTCTTGATCTCCTCGACAAAGTCCTCGCTTTTATAATTGATCGCATAGTCGGCACCGATCTGCTTGGCGGCGGTGCATTTCTGATCGCTGCCGCAGGTGACGATGACGGTCAGACCAAAAAGCTTGCCGAGCATGATCGATGTCGTGCCGATGCCGCTGGTGCCGCCGTGAATCAGAACGGTTTCGCCGTCGCGGGCAAAGCCGCGGTTGAACAGATTGCCCCACACCGTGAACAGCGTCTCTGGCAGCGCTGCGGCTTCGGCCATGGTCAGACTGTCCGGAACATCCAGGCATTGCCCGACCGGCGCAACGCAAAACTCGGCATAGCCACCGCCATTGGTCAGCGCACAAATCTTGCGCCCGATCCATTCCGGTCCGACACCCTCGCCCAGCGCCACGACGGTGCCCGAGACTTCGAGGCCAGGCAGCGGTGAGGCGCCCGGTGGTGCGGGATAGAGCCCCTTACGCTGGACGACATCGGGCCGGTTCACGCCAGCAGCGGCCACCCGGATCAGCACTTCGCCGTCGCCGGGCTGCGGTACCGCCATTGTTACAGCTTTCAAAACTTCTGGTCCGCCCGGCTCGCTTATCGCGACAGCGGTCATTTCTTTTTGCAAAAGTTCAGATTCGATCATTGGATACCCCCAGGAAATGTGCGACCTCCCTTATTTGTTGCCCTTATTGACAGCAAAGCGCGGGCGGTCAACATTACCCTGCAGGAGGCATGTCGATTCATGGATGATGACGAAAATTTACCGCGCAACGCCAATGATCCCGTGGCTTTGCTGGTCAAACAGGATCTCGACCCATTATCTGTCGATGAACTGGATCAGCGGATTTCCTTGTTGAAATCCGAAATAAGCCGTTGTGAAGCGAAGAAAAACTTCGCGGTGACCCATCGGGCCAGTGCAGAAAATCTGTTCAAAAAGTGATAAATGCTGGCTTTCGCTAAAGCATTTGTTAACCTTGTCTAACAATATTCAGGTTCAGACGTTCCAATTTGGACCGTATAGCAGGAGAGACACGAAAAACTGGCAGCTTTCTCTGGCTGCTTGCAGATCCGGCCCAGGGCGCCCTTGACGTTTAATGCCCGGCTCACGATCTAGAGTGCAAGCAATTGGTTAAAGCCCGAAACCCGATGACATTGCATCAGTTTCGGCAACCGGGGCATTAAAACCGTCCCCATTTTGGAGTAAAATACATGCCATCATTCGCGGAATCGCTCGAAAAAACCCTGCATCAGGCGCTGAAAAATGCCGCTGATCGCAGCCATGAATATGCGACGCTTGAGCATCTACTGCTCGCGTTGGTCGACGATGGCGACGCTTCGCAAGTGATGAACGCCTGCGGCGTCGATCTGGGTGAACTCGAAGACGCCGTCATTCTCTATCTCGACAGCGAACTGGATTCGCTGAAGGTCGAGAAGGCGATTGACCCCTCCCCCACCTCCGGATTCCAGCGGGTTGTCCAGCGGGCGATCCTGCACGTGCAGTCGTCCGGCAAGGATGAAGTTACTGGCGCCAACGTTCTGGTTGCCCTGTTCTCGGAGCGCGAGAGCTATGCGGTCTATTTCCTGCAGCAGCAGGACATGAGCCGGCTCGACGCGGTCAGCTATATCAGCCACGGTGTCGGCAAGGGCGGCCAGACGGCCGAGCCGGCCGAATTGTCGGGCATGGATACCGAGCAGGAGAAGAAAGAAAAGAACAAGAAAGAGACGGCGCTCGACCAGTTTACCGTCAATCTGAATCTGAAAGCGGCCGACGGCCGGATCGACCCGCTGATCGGGCGGCAGGCGGAAGTCGACCGGACGGTGCAGATCCTGTGCCGGCGGTCGAAGAACAATCCGCTCTATGTCGGTGAACCCGGCGTCGGCAAGACGGCGATTGCCGAAGGCCTGGCGCTGCGCATTGTCGAGGGAAATGTTCCCGATGTGCTGAAGCCAGCGGTGATCTACTCGCTCGACATGGGATCGCTGCTCGCCGGAACCCGCTATCGCGGTGATTTTGAGGAACGGCTGAAGCAGGTGGTGTCCGAGCTGGAAAAAATGCCGGACGCGATCCTGTTCATCGACGAAATCCACACCGTCATCGGTGCCGGCGCGACCAGCGGCGGCGCCATGGATGCGTCGAATCTGCTCAAGCCGGCGCTTTCCGGCGGCATCATTCGGTGTATCGGATCAACCACTTACAAGGAATTCCGCAACCATTTCGAGAAGGACCGCGCGTTGCTGCGGCGCTTCCAGAAAATCGATATCAACGAGCCATCGGTCGAGGATACGATCAAGATTCTCGCTGGCCTGCGCGGCGCCTTTGAGGAACATCACAAGGTCCGCTATTCGCCGGATGCACTGAAATCGGCGGTGGAATTGTCGACTCGCTATATCAATGACCGCAAGCTGCCGGACAAGGCAATCGACGTGATCGACGAAGTCGGCGCGATGCAGATGCTGTTGCCGCCCTCGCGCCGCAAGAAGATGATCACCTCGAAGGATATCGAGGCCGTAATCGCGACGATGGCGCGGATCCCGCCCAAATCGGTGTCCAAGGACGACAAGAAAACGCTGGAGAATCTGGAAAAGGATCTCAAGCGCGTGGTGTTTGGCCAGGACGAGGCGATCGGCAAGCTGGCGAGTGCGATCAAGCTGTCCCGTGCGGGGCTGCGCGAACCGGAAAAGCCGATCGGCAATTATCTGTTCAGCGGCCCGACCGGCGTCGGCAAGACCGAAGTCGCAAAGCAGCTGGCATCGATCATGGGCATTCCGCTCAAGCGTTTCGACATGTCCGAATATATGGAACGGCACAGCGTTTCCCGTCTGATCGGCGCGCCTCCGGGCTATGTCGGTTATGATCAGGGCGGCCTGCTGACAGATGCCATCGACCAGAACCCGCATTGCGTGCTGCTGCTCGACGAGATCGAGAAAGCCCATCCCGACCTGTTCAACATTTTGCTGCAGGTGATGGATAACGGCAAGCTGACCGATCATCATGGCAAGACGGTCGATTTCCGCAACGTCGTGCTGATCATGACGACAAATGCCGGTGCCTCCGACATGGCGAAAGAAGGCATTGGCTTCGGCAATATGTCGAAGGAAGATGCCGGCGACGAAGCGGTGAAGAAGATGTTCTCGCCGGAATTCCGCAACCGTCTGGATGCGATTGTTCCCTTCGCCTATCTGCCGGCGGAAGTGGTGGCCCGGGTGGTCGAGAAATTCATTCTCGAACTCGAGCTGCAGTTGGCCGACCAGAATGTCCATATCACGCTCGACGAGGATGCGCAGGCATGGCTCACCGAGCGCGGCTATGACAAGCTATACGGTGCCCGTCCGATGGGCCGCCTGATCCAGGAGAAGATCAAGCAGCCGCTGGCCGAAGAACTGTTGTTCGGCAAGCTCAAGAATGGCGGCGAGGTCAAGGTGCATCTGAAGGACAATGCGTTGAACTTCGAAGTCACCGCGGCGGCGCCCAAGGCGAAGAAAAAGAAGGCTCCGGCCAAGAAAAAGGCCGACAGCAAGGCGAAATAGCCAAACCCGGACAGGGTTTTTAATTCCGCAAGATTGAGAAAACGGCGTGGCTGATCCCACGCCGTTTTTTTTGCGCCTTGGCTCAGCAATCGCGCGTCTGATAAATCTAGCCGCTGCTATCGATCCGCAGGGATCGCGTGGCATCGCTGATCAGAAAATTGGCCTCGTCGGCGCGGATTTGAGCGAGCACATCCTGGTCGGAAGCGGTTTTCAGAAACGCGTCATAGTCGGCCTGGTCCGCGAAATGGATTTCGGTGATCACATCAAAATCAGGGTCCGTTTGCTTGGCGTCAATCCGGCTTTCCGAGCGATCAATATAATGCCGCTGATAGTGCGCGAACATCGGCAGCAGCCGCTTGATCAGCGGCACATGATTGGCTTCGTAATAAGCGCGAAATTGCTCGGCAGAAAGTTCCGGCTTTTTCGAAATCAGAAAGAAATGCTTGATCATGCTGCCCTCCCACGCCGCCGTGCACGGCTCTACTGCGTCTAGCCAAGTGCGGGGATCGAGACAAGCAGCGCCGGGCCTGGAACCCTGTGTGGTTGACCATCAAAAATGTCAGGGCTGTGGGCCTGTCAGGGTTTCAAAACTGCCATGAACGGCGTTCTTCCGAAGCGCCCGAACCGATATTTACAACATACCGACTAGTTGGTATGTTGTAAATATGAGCACCAGTCGAACTATTCCCGCAAAGACTGGAAACGCCCGGACAAAGCTTCTGGATGCCGCAATTGCGCTCGTTCGCAGACAGGGTTTCTCTGCCACGTCCGTCGATCAGCTGTGCCAAATGGCTGGCGTGACCAAAGGCGCCTTTTTCCATCATTTTGCGAACAAGGACGCGCTGGGCGCTGCAGCGGCCGATCATTGGACCGACACGTCGAGCAGCCTGTTCATGGAAGCCGACTATAACCGGCATGCAGACCCGCTCGATCGGTATCTCGCCTATCTCGATTTCCGCGACGAAATAGCTACCGGAGAAGTCGCCGAATTCACCTGCTATGCGGGCACCAGCCTGCAGGAATGCTATGGCAGCAGCGACGCGATCCGGGACGCGGCCTATCAAAGCATTGCCGGCCACAGCGCCCGGCTTGCCGAAGATCTGGATCAGGCCATCGCCCAATATGGCGCGCCGGAAGGCGTCACCGGCCTGTCGCTGGGTCTCTATACGCAGGCGGCGCTGCAAGGCGCGTTTATCCTCGCCAAGGGCCAGGGCAATGCTGCGCCGGTGCACGATGCGATCGCGCATTTGCGGCGTTACATTTTGATGTTGTTTAATCGTGAAGGTAAGATCTGAAAGAAGGATTTTGAGCAATGACCAAGATGATTTTTGTAAACCTGCCAGTGGCTGACCTGCAACCCTCGATGGCCTTTTACGAGGCGCTCGGTTTCACCAACAATCCCCAGTTCACCGACGAAACCGCTGCGTGCATGGTGTGGAGCGAGGCGATCAATGTAATGCTGTTGACCCACGACAAGTGGCGCACATTCACGGATCGCCCGATCCCGCCTTCCTCTGCGAGCGAAGTCATGCTGGCGATATCCTGCGACAGCCGCGATGCAGTGGACGCGATGAACGAGGCGGCAGCTGCGAATGGCGGGACTGCCGATATCAATCCGGCGCAGGATTATGGCTGGATGTACGATCGCAACCTTGCCGACCCGGATGGCCACGTCTGGGAAGCGATGTGGATGGACATGGAGGCGGCCAACGCGGCGATGACCTAATAGCCCTGGTCAGCCGACCTATCAGATTCAAAAACGGAGGAGAATGATGCCAAAAGCAACAATTTGTCTTTGGTTTGACAAAGACGCCAGGGAGGCAGCGGCATTCTACGCGGCCACATTTCCCGACAGCGCGGTCGGCGCTGTCCACCGGGCACCTGCAGATTTCCCTGGCGGGAAGCAAGGTGACGAATTGACGGTCGAATTCACGGTCCTGGGCATTGCCTGCATCGGATTGAACGGCGGGCCGATATTCCCCCACAGCGAGGCTTTCTACTTTCAGGTTGCGACCGACACGCAGGAGGAAACCGACCGCTACTGGAACGCGATTGTCGGTAACGGCGGCGCCGAAAGCGCCTGCGGCTGGTGCAAGGACAAATGGGGCCTCAACTGGCAAATCACCCCGCGCGTGCTGACCGAAGCGATGGCGCAAGGTGGCGACGTTGCCAAACGGGCGTTCGAAGCGATGATGCCGATGACCAAGATTGATGTCGCTGCAATCGAAGCAGCCGTGAAAGGAGAGTGAGCGATGCGTGTGATGGTATTTGTAAAGGCGACCGCGGACAGCGAAGCCGGATTGCCGCCAGCGGAAGACATGACCGAAATGTTTGCCGCCATGGGCGCGTATAACGAGCAGCTGGTCGATGCCGGGATCATGGTCGATGGCGACGGCTTGAAGCCTTCGTCTTTCGGAAAGCGGATCGCCTTTGACGGGGATAGCCGCACCGTTATCGATGGTCCGTTTGCATCGCCGAACGAGCTGGTTGCGGGTTACTGGATCTGGGAGGTCGCCGATATGGAGGAGGCGATCGATTGGGCGAAACGCTGCCCCAACCCGATGCCGGGACCCAGCGAGCTCGAGATCCGCCCGTTCTACGAGACCGAAGATTTTGGCGACGGCCTGACCTCCGAACAGGCCGAGCAGGAACAGAAACTGCGGGAGCGGATTGCCCAATAGATTGATCAAACGGAATGAAGAGGAGGAACATATGAGTTATATTGACGGATTCGTGATCGCGGTGCCGAACGCGAACAGACAGAAATTCATCGACCACGCGAACGGGGCCGATGACATGTTCACCGAAATGGGCGCCCTGCGTGTGGTCGAATGCTGGGGTGACGATCTGCCGGACGGCAAGGTCACCGATTTCCGAATGGCGGTAAAGGCCGAGCCGGACGAGGCGGTCGTCTTCTCCTGGATAGAATGGCCGGACAAGGCAACTCGCGATGCCGGGATGGCGAAACTGGAAGCAATGATGGAAGATCCTGACAATACCGATCCGCGCATGGATCCGGTAAAAAATCCAATGCCATTTGACGGCAAGCGGATGATATTCGGCGGCTTCGAGCCAGTTGTCGACTTGAAGGGAAAGGGCCAGTGACCAACAAGCACGGCGATTTCATCTGGTATGAATTGCTGACGCCCGATCAGGAAGCAACCCGCTCATTCTACGAGAGCGTGGTGGGGTGGACGATCGACAAGGCCCCCGCCAATGCGGCCAATGGCATGGATTACCGCATGATCAACAGCGCCAGCGGACCGATTGCGGGATCGATGACGCTGACGGCGGATATGCAGTCCGGCGGGATGCAGCCCTGCTGGCTCGGCTATATCACCGTCGACAATGTCGATGATGTGGTCGAGGCAACAACGGCGGCGGGTGGAAAAGTCCATATGGAGCCGCATGAACTGGACGGTGTCGGGCGGTTCGCCTTTGTCGCCGATCCAGCAGGCGCGCTCTTCTATGTGATGAAGCCGGTCCCTCCGGCCGACGATCCTGATGCATCGAGCAACAGCTTTGCCGCGACCGAACCGTTGGTCGGGCATTGTGCCTGGAACGAACTGGCGAGCAGTGACCCGGCAGCTGCGCTCAATTTCTACCATGATCTGTTCGGATGGGAAAAAGATGGCGAGATGGATATGGGGCCGATGGGCAAATATGAATTTCTCCGCCACGATCATTTGATCGGAGCGGTGATGCCCAAGCCACCCGAGATGCCGGTTTCTGCCTGGACGTTCTATTTCCGGGTTCCCGATATCGATGCGGCCGTGGTGAAGATCGAAGGGGAAGGCGGCAAAATATTGCAGCCGCCGATCCAGAACCCGGGTGGCGATTATTCGATGACCGCAATCGATCCACACGGTGCACAATTTGGGCTGGTCGGCGCGCGGCAATAGTTTGCAGGCGCATGTTTTGTCATTTTCCTAATCCCTACTGACAGGATGCTGTCAGTAGGGCTATGCCATAGGCTTCTTGTTCAACAACAAAGGAGCGAGACAATGACAGATATGTCCCATGATCAACTGGTTTGGGTAGAAATGCCTGCAACCGATCTGAACCGTGCCAAAGCCTTTTACGAAAGTGTTTTGGAAACGTCGCTGATCGAGAATAGCGACGGACCACAGAAAATGCACATGATCCCGAGCAAGGGAGATTCGATGTGCGGGCACCTGTATGAAGGCAAGCCTGCGACCTCCGGTGATGGCCCCACCCCGCATTTCTCCACCAAGAGCGAGCTTGCCGATGCAATGGAGCGGGTCAAGGCCGCTGGCGGTGAAGTGGTTTCCGAACCAATTCCCCTGCCCGCCGCGGCGTTCTTTTACGCCAAGGACACCGAAGGAAATTCGATCGCCATTTTCAAATATAACGACTGATGCGCAGAGCCGACCGCCTGTTCCAGATCGTCCAGTATCTACGGGGAGGTCGGCTCGTAACAGCCGCAAATCTGGCCGAAAAGCTGGAAGTTTCGGAGCGGACCATCTATCGTGATATTGCCGATCTGCAGTCTACCGGTGTACCGATCGATGGCGAAGCAGGAATGGGTTATATCATGCGGAGCGGTTTTGATCTGCCGCCGCTGATGTTTACGCGCGATGAAATCGTCGCACTCGTGACCGGAGCCCGCATGGTCAAGGCATGGGGCGGCACGAATATGATCGCGGCGGCAGAAGAAGCGCTGGTCAAGATCGAAGCCGTGCTGCCCGAACAGGAACGCAACCGCATCGGCGACACAAAAATATTCTCGCCTCGCACAGGATTGGCCGGACAAACCAGAGAACTGATTGATCGATGCGAACATGCCATTGAGGCGCGGGAAATACTGACCCTTGGCTATGGCGACGAAGACGGTTCAACCACCAGACGCGACGTCCATCCGCTGGGACTTTGGTTTTGGGGCAAGACATGGACGCTGGTTGCTTGGTGCGAATTGCGCGATGATTTCCGGATGTTTCGACTCGATCGTATCACCGATCTGGCGCCAACCGGAAAAACCTATCGACCGAGCCAGCAACGGTCGCTTGAAGAATTTTCCCGCCAACAGCGCGAACGATACAAGAGGCAGATCGAAACAATCAATGAAGGAGAATAAGATGACCCTGAAATTCTACACCAACCCGATGTCGCGCGGGCAGATCGCGCGCTGGGCGCTGCACGAAGCGGGCGCCGACTATGATCAGGTTCTGCTGGAATATGGCACGACTATGAAGTCCGACGATTATCTGAAGGTCAACCCGATGGGCAAGGTTCCGGCAATCGATCATGACGGCCAGATCGTCACCGAAG
>PFJE01000109.1 GCA_002783865.1 Sphingomonadales bacterium CG_4_10_14_3_um_filter_58_15 | reverse complement strand
AAGGTTGATTGCCCATGTCGCAAATGTTTAAGCCCGGAAAAAATTGCTGGCGCGTCGAGCACGCGGAACGGGCCGCCGTTCTCATCGATGGCGAAAATTATTTTCGGGCGGTGCGCAAGTCACTTGCGCAGGCGAAGCAGCGGGTCATGCTGTTGGGCTGGGACTTTGACGAGCGCGTCGAAATGCATGATACCACCGAAACGCCGGACGGGCCGTTGCGGGTTGGTGCCTATTTCGACTGGTTGCTGAAAAACAATCGCGATCTCGATATTTATATATTGCGGTGGGATACCGGTGCTGTGAAATCCTTTTTCCGCGTCACCGGTCTGCTAACATTGATCCGCTGGCTGTTTCATCCGAGAGTTCATTTCAAGCTCGACTCGCATCATCCGGTCGGTGCCGCGCATCATCAAAAAATCATTGTAATCGATGAAGATACGGCATTTTGCAGCGGTATCGATGTCGCTAATAATCGTTGGGATACGAGATCCCACGACGAAGATCAGCCGCATCGCAAGCAACCCGATGGCAATGATGCTGGCCCATGGCACGACGCGGCGATGGTGGTTCAGGGAGATGTCGCTGGCGCCTTGGCCGCATATGCTGTCCAGCATTGGACGGACGCGGGTGGCAAGAAGCCCAAGCCGGTCACCGCTCACGCAGACTGCTGGCCCAAGGGGCTGGACGCTGAATTTACCGATAGCACAGTTGCTATTGCTCGCTCGTTGCCGGAGATGGATGATCAAGCGGGCGTCTATGAAATAGAGAGTCTTTGTCTCGATCTGATTGCTGCGGCGAAAGATTATATCTACGCAGAAAGCCAATATTTTGCCTCCGCCAAAATCGCCAACGCCATCGCCAAGCGATTATCCGAGCCCTCGGGCCCCGAAGTCATTATTGTCAATCCGCAAAGTGCGGAAGGGTGGCTTGAATCGGAAATCATGGATTCGACCCGCGCGCGACTGTATGAAGCGGTTAAAGCGCGTGACCAATATGATCGGTTCCGTATGTTCCACCCGTTTAACGCTGCGGGCACATCGATCTATGTCCACGCCAAAATATTGATCATTGACGACCAGTATATTCGGATCGGCTCGTCGAATTTCAACAACCGTTCGCTCGGTTTTGACAGCGAATGCGATGTCGCGATCGATGCGTCTCTCTCGCAAGGTGGAGCGATTGCAGATCAAATTGCCCATATCCGGAATGATTTGATCGCCGAACATCTGGGGACAGACGAGAGCGCGGTACGGAAATCAATTCAGGAAACCGGATCCCTGGCCGCTACCATCGAAGCTCTCGGTAAAGAGGGGCGCAGGCTACGGTTGTACCAGACGCCCGACATCAGTGCAGTGGAAGAGTGGCTGGCGGACAACGATATTCTGGATCCGGATCGGGCAGATGATGAATTTGCCGGGATTGCCCAGCACAAATGATAAGCCGGTCGTTGTTATTCGGCTGGATAGGGTGAGGCAGCAGCATCCGTGTCATCGGTTTCCTGCAATTTTTTGATGATGATTTTGGCGGCAATCGAAATTGCTCCGGCGGCAATGGTCCTGATAATGAAACGCATGCTATTCTCCTGTTTTACGAAATTGCTTTCATTATAATTACTTGCGAAGACCGATTTGGTTCCCCGCCGCCAGCCATTCAGCCCCCAAAATCCATGGCCCAGATAGCGATGATCAACGCGATGGCTCCGGATCCCATCAATCCGGAAATGATGCGCATATTGGTGGGCTTAACCGGCGTGGTCTGGTGCGAATTCAGTCGGGCCTGAACCGCGCATCCATTGCGCTGTGCCGCCCAGAAAATGAAAATGCCGATGATCATGAACAAGGTCGCGATCGCCTTTGGCACCCAAAGCGGTTCCAGCTTGCCAAACAGGGCATTGAAACCAAGGCCGATACCAACCGCCGCCAATCCGGTGCGCATCCATCCGGCAAAGGTCCGCTCGTTGGCCATGATGGTCCGGTCTTCAGCCCACTCCGTGCGATCCTCGGCCAGATCCGTTCGTTCGTTTGCCAGTGCTTTGCCGGACGATTCTTTACCCATGGTGGTCTCCCGAAAACTTGGTGTGGCCGGACGGCTGAGACATAACAAAAAAAGCTCCGATATGCGGCCTGATAATGGACGAATATCGGAGCTATATTATGGCTGTTTCGTAACTGGCCGGCCGTTATTGACCTAGATGGCCCGTGCCGAGCCTCTTGGGCCGATAAAGAACCACAGCAACAGACCGATCACTGGCAGTATCAATATGATCAGCGACCAAATAATTTTGGCGCCAGCCGAAGAGCCGCTTCCCCAGACGCTGATCAGTGCCCATATATCCAAAGCCAAAATCAGCAGGCCGATAATTCCATATTCCATGATAGTTTCCCTTGTTTTGTTTAACAGTTATTGAAATTACGTGTTCAAGAAGTCGCGTCTTCCAGATAATCAATCAAGCGACCGTCCGCTCTCAATTCACCTTGGTAGTTCCGCAGCAGCGTTTGTGCCGAAGCCGTCAGGTCTTCATCATCAAGCGCCTTTTCGAATTTCTTGCGAAGATGTTCCTCGCCCGTATCAACCGCTTCAATCGCCGCTTCGTCATTGTCCTGTACGGCAGCGCTTATTCCCATGAAAACACGGTGGGCCGACCCGAGGATCGTGCCATCATCTTCCGGCTTGCCGCCAAGGTCAATGATTGCGTTCCGCACTGCAGCAGACATGGCGCTGCGAGAGGCGGCGCGACGGGAGAAGAAATTTTTCAAGGCATCGCGATCCGCAATCTCGGCAGCTTTTTCATAGCCGTGTTTTGAATCGATCAGAGTTTCAAGTATGTCATTCAATATATCGACGGAAGCGTTGTTTGTCATGTCGTCCTCGTTTTACAGTTGTTATGACAAATAAACATCGGACAGGCTTTGCGGTTCCCAACTATCTTTTGCGGTCCAGCGGGAACTATTGTTATGGTACGGCGTATGCGAATGTTACTGACTGGAAATTCATGTCCCTAAATCGCGGTCTTCTGACCTTAATATGTTTGGCAATCGGCCTTGGCCCAGCTGCAGTCGGCCTCTCCTTACCCGCGGTGGCTTATGGTCAGGTCGCAGCCGAAGAGACCGCCGATAATCCGGAGCCGGTCATCGATCCCGCGGCCAGCAGTGCAGACGATATCGCGATTGCGGATCGGCTGCGCGGTATTTTCAGGGAAATCAACGGACTGGAGACCGTCGTGGTCAACGTTGATGCCGGTGTCGTTCGCCTGACCGGACCGATAGCGGATAGCGAAACCGCAGACCGGGCCAAAGCCATTGCACAGCGCGTATCGGGCGTCGTCACGGTCGACACGCAATTCGAACGTGATCTGTCGGTGGGTAGCAACGTCGAGCCGGTTGTCGACAAATTCGGGGCAAGTTTGCAGAATTTCCTGTCGGCGTTGCCGCTGATCGGGATAGCCTTTCTTGTTGCGATAGCGGTGGGGTTGCTGGGCCATTTTCTCGCTTCGCTGATGGGCTTCTGGCGACGGGTGATGCCGAATATTTTTCTGGCCGAACTGATCGCGGGATCCATCCGCGTCGTCTTCATCATGATCGGAATATTTATTGGCCTCGATATTCTAAACGCCACGGCTTTGCTCGGAGCGGTCCTGGGAGGCGCAGGTGTAATCGGCCTGGCGGTCGGCTTTGCCCTACGCGATACCGTCGATAATTATATGTCGAGTATCATGCTGAGTATCCGGCAGCCGTTTCGGGCCAATGATCATGTGCTGATCGGTGAGCGGGAAGGCCGGGTTGTACGATTGACCTCCCGGGCAACAATTTTGATGACACTGAACGGCAACCATTTGCGCATTCCCAACGCGACCGTTTTTAAAGCAGAGATATTGAACTATTCCCGCAATCCCCAGCGCCGGTTCAGTTTTGAACTGGGGGTCGATGCAGATGACGATCCCGCGGCTGCCATTGAAACCGGACTCTTGGCGATTAACGGACAGGATTTCGTTCTGAACGACCCCGAGGCTACGGCCGAAATAAAGGAAGTCGGCGACTCCAATATCGTGATTGCGTTTCATGGCTGGATTGACCAGCGCAATAGCGATTTCAAGAAGGCGAGGGGCGCGGCGATCGGGGTCACCAAAAATGCTCTGGAGGAATGCGGCTTCGCTCTGCCGGAGCCAATATATCGTCTACGGTTCGATAACGGCGCGCAGCCGATCATAAGGGATATCACCAAGGAGCAAACGACCGCCACGGTGAGCGGAAAACCACAAAAAGCGACGGCCAAAGAGGCTGTCGATGTATCACCGGAAGATCATGTGGAGAAACTGGTGGATTCAGAAAGGTCGGATAGTGGCTCTTCCGATCTGCTGGATGATCAGCAGCCCGTGGAATGAACGGCGACCGCGCTAATCTATGTTAGAGCAACACGCTCAAAAATTATCTATTCGGCTTTTCCGTATTCGGTTGGACCAAACGCCGCCAGTAGAAAGTTGTTCGTGCCCCGCCAGTCAATCACCTCGCTCATTTATGTTAGCACCGCCAGGCCAGGACTCGACCAGGACGAGTTTCTGTCGATATTGGGCGTCGCGGAACGCAATAATCAGCGTGTCGGGATTACCGGGCTGATTCTATACAACGGGTTCAATTTCATCCAGTGCCTTGAGGGTGATCGAGCGAGCGTCAATGATCGGCTTTACCACATCGGTTTGGACGATCGCCACAACGGCCTGACAATTTTATCGCACGACGACATGCCCAGCCGGCAATTTGCGCAATGGAGCATGGCTGGTCAATATTTGCCCATCCAGCAAGGATTGCTTCAAGCCGACGTGGCGAAAATCTTGTCCGACGATGCCGTTATCGAGGCAACCAGGCGGTTGTTCGAAAGCTTTCTATCGCTTGGTGCCAAACAGTCTATCCCATAGGTCCAATCCAGGCCCGAGAAGTCTTTCCCGTATTGTGGTCGCGCTGCGACCGTGCGACTCAAATCGCCGCTGCCCTAGCCGACAGACTTTCCCTTGGCCGAGGCTTTCCGCGCCTTTTCCAGTTCGGCTGCTTCATCGCCATTGAGCGCGTCGGCCGCCTCTTTCGCTTTACCTTCCACGTCGCCAGTATCCGCAAACGCATGTTGCGCTTCCTGAAAGCGGCGTGACCCTTCGCGGCTTCCTTCGCCTTCCATTTTCAGGTTCGATTTGTTTTTGGTTTCTGCTGTATCGGTCATTGCCTAAATCTCCGGGTGAAATTTGTTTCCATATTTGCTTAACGCATGGCTATTAGGTTTTGTTCCGGACGGTCGTGCACGGGTTGAAAAAATTATGTGCAACCTTTCCGAACATCAGGTGTTATGTCTTCAAGCAAATGAAACGAGGCATGGTTTGGCGAGCCGAGACAAAAATCAAACTGAATCATCAAAGCGTTATGATGCGGGGCAGCAGTCAAAGGATGTGCCGGTGAAAAGCAAGGAAGACATGCAGCAAAGATTAGGCCTTGGACTGAAGAACATGTACCTGAGTGTTCTGGACGAGCCGCTACCGGATGATATGCTGGCGCTTTTGGATCAGTTGGAAGACGATGACGACTCGGACTCCAGTCGGTCACACTTAAATGAGTAAAACCAAGGCTCTACCACCAGCAGAGTTCAAGCAGCAATTGACGGAAGCCATTCCGCATCTGCGCGCGTTTGGACGGAGCCTGTCAGGTGACCGGGACGTCGCCGATGATCTCGTTCAGGACACGTTGTTGAAAGCGTGGGCCGCGCGGGACCGCTTTATAGCGGGCACATCGATGCGCGCATGGACATTTGTTATTTTGCGGAACACGTTCTTTTCCAGCATGCGGCGGAAGAAATTCACCGCAAATTACGATGAACTGGTGGCAGAGCGGATATTGTCCGCACCGGCGCCGCAGCAGGAGCCTTTGCACCTGGCGGATTTACAGCGCGGATTGATGGAATTGTCCGATGATCAGAGGGAAGCGATCATCTTGGTCGGTGCTGGAGGCTATTCCTATGAGGAAGCTGCTGAAATCGCAAACTGCGCCATCGGGACCATGAAAAGCCGGGTCTCGCGGGCCCGCAAAGCACTAGAAGAGATTTTGGAAGAGGGCCGCTTCACCACTGCATCGGACGGCCATGTCAATCTTACCGCAACAGCGTTGGAAAATATCATTGGCGCTGTTGAGAAAATTGCTCCCTAACATCGTCCGATCGCACGTAAACGGCTGAGAGATCTCTCTCATCGTCGGAAAGCCTTGCAGCACCTATTGCGATGGGAAATTCGTCACTCTTCCATATCCAAGGCCAGCACCACGGCCCGGGTCAGACCAATCACAAATGTGATTATATCTGATCCGCAGGTGCCGAAGTTGAAAAGAATAATGCCTGGCTGATCGCCGCCCGAATTGCATTGGGCTGGAATGGCTTGGTGATGAGGAAGGTCGGCTCAGGCCGCTCGCCGGTGAGCAAACGCTCCGGAAATGCGGTAATGAAAATGACCGGAACCGAGATCTTATCGAGGATATCCTTGACGGCATCGATGCCGGAACTGCCGTCCGCCAACTGAATATCTGCCAATACCAGAGTCGGTTTTGCTTTCGCAACCGCCTCAAGCGCAGCCTTGTGAGTGGTAGCGGTGCCACAGACGCGGTGCCCCAGGCCGGAGACAATCTGCTGAAGTTCCATTGAAATCAGCGCCTCGTCCTCGATGATCAGGACATCTGACCGAATTTCCTTATCGATCTCGGCAATCGCATCTTCCAGCAGGCCATTGATCGAATTTTCACCGACATCCGCAATTTTGGCGACCTCGCTGACCGAAAATCCCTCGAGTGCCGTCAGCAGCAGGACCTGCCGGCTGATCGGAGGAATCGAGTTGAGGTGGTTTTGCGCTGTGTTGCTATCGGGGTCTTCTATCGCCGCGACGTGGGCGCTTTCCCAAATTCCGGCAAAAATCCGATATAAATGAACCCGAACGTTATCATCATCTGAAACGGATTCCGGGTCGGCGATAATCGCCTCGAGCGTTGCCTTGACATAGGCATCACCGCTTTTTTGGCTGCCGGTCAGAGCGCGCGCATAGCGGCGGAGATACGGAAGGTGTGGTTTTAAAGTTTGAGCTAGTGACATGTGATATATCTCCGTGATGGGCACCCTACGCATGATAGAGAAAAGGGTTCCACACAATTTTGCTGGACGAAGGACTCTGTTAAATCAGGGATTATGGCTCGGTGTGGAACCAATCTGGCGGTCAGTAGTAGAATCATTATTAAACAGAATATGGAGAAAAAGAAATGACCGGCAATTATTCGGAAGAAATGGGCGCAGTGAAATCAGATCTGCAAACGCTGAAGGAAGATTTGGCAACTTTGACGAAGTCCGTCAAGGCTGATGCGCAAGCCAATGCCTTGGAATTACGCGCGAACGCGAAAACGAAATTTGACGCTGCGCGGGCCAACGCCGTGGACGCAGGGACCAAGGGCCGCAAAAAAGCCCAGGTCACCATTCAGGATAACCCGATCGTGAGCATTGCAGCTACGGCTGGGGTAGGACTGATCATCGGTGCGTTGATGGCACGTCGCTAACGCATGGGACTGATCTAATCAGATCTAATCAAAAGGGCGGGGAATGCAAATTCCCGGCCCTTTTTTGCTGGATGCCCGGGAAAGGAAGGCGGTGAGCCATCGGTACGATATCAAGACGGTTTCATTTTTGCCCAACGCGGGTTTGTCACCGGTGATATTGGCTGTTGCACGTCCCCAGGCCTGCGTCAGCGAGGATGCTGGTGACGACAACTATTCTGTCAGCTGCGGCCCAAGCCGAATGGCGCAGCCTTTGGAACATCCTTGTTGCATAGCACTGTCAGTCGCACTGCCGTGCCAATATCTTCAATCATTTCATATAATTCTTCACGATCATCATTATTCATGCAAGGGGCTCCTTCGGTATTAATTCGTCTCGGGGCTCTATTAAAACTGCGCGCGGCATACATTGTTGGTTCCGCTCGAATGCAACGAGATGGCGAGTTAATCGTTCGTGATTTGACAATTTCAAAATGTGACACAAGCGATCAAGAATGGATGCTGGCAACAGATGGCCGACAAATCAAAGCTCAAGAGAGAAGCCGAAAGATTGGCGACCTTGCATGCCTATCAAGTGCTGGACAAAGCGCCGGAGGATGCATTTTATCGGATTACAAAATTGGTGGCGGATATTTTTTCTGCTCCGATGGCAGCGGTCTCGCTCATTGACGATCAGCAGGAATGGTTCAAATCGGCCGTAGGATTGACGGAGACGAAAGCAGACCGGAATGCGTCAATGTGCGCGCCGACAATTGAAAGCGGCGAGCCGATAGTGATCGAAGATGCTTCGATCGAACCGCGGTTCGCAGGAAACCCGCTCCTTGATGGCGATTCACCGGTTCGGTTTTATGCCGGTGCACCGTTGATTGCCCCCAATGGAGCGGTTTTGGGAGCCTTGTGGATCGCAGATAGCGCCCCCCGATTCCGGACAACAAAAAACCAGATAGACCAGCTGAAAAGCATGGCTGATATCGTGATGAGCGAGATGGAACTGAGTCGGGAGATTGGATTGCGGCAACAGGCGCAAAAAAATGCCGCCATTGCCCGGTCGAATCTTGACCTGACTCTGGCGCTCAGCGACATCGCGAGCTTCCGGATCGACTTGGAGACCGGGCTGATCGAATGGGGCGGAGCCTATATGAAAATATGGGGCAAAGATGCAGGCGAAGCCATTGCAGAAGTGGAAAGCGCATTGGAGCGGGTGCATCCCGAAGATCGGGAGACGGTGCGGACGGCGATGAGCGCGGCGACCGAGCAGGGTGAAAAATATGGGGCGCGGTTCCGGATCGTTTTGCCGTCCGGGGAAATTCGCTGGGTGGAAGGTTATGGCGATTATCTTGAAGCTAATGGTCGCCCAACCCTGACGGGTATCAATAAAGATATCACCCATTCCGTAGACCAGCAGGAACAGCTGAAACTTCATACGCGCGAACTCCACCACCGGCTGCGCAATCTTTTTGCCACGCTGCAGTCTATCATGACGCTGACGAAAAATTCGGCCACGTCGATCGATGATTATATCGAGCGGATCAATCATCGTCTGCGGGCGCTGAACCGGGCCCAGCAAATCCTGCTCGATACGAATTTTGTGACCGGTTCCTTTGCGGCGCTGGTGAGGGATTTGTGCTCGACCTATCCAAAGGTGCGCTGGTCTGGTCCCGACATCATCCTCACCGAAAATGCGATGGTGTCGATTTCGCTGGTGCTCAACGAATTGGCTACGAACGCGGCAAAATATGGAGCGCTGACGACGGACACAGGCCAAGTGAAAATCAAATGGACCATCCAGCCCGACGACGAGGGGACAGACATTGTCCAGTTGCTCTGGTCGGAAAGCGGTGGTCCCCAGTCCGTGCCTGCACCGTCGGCATCCGGCTTCGGGTCCTCGCTGATTGATCATAGCATCACCCGCAATTTGCGCGGAGAGATTGAGCGCGATTGGGCAAAAGATGGTTTAAAGTGCACAATTACCTTTCCAGTTCCTGACGAAAAGGAAACCAGCTAGTGGCACGACAAGCCTTGCTTCGGCGCATATCCTTCTACGCCGATCTGGATGAGGCTGATCAACAGGTGATCATGCAGATCAAGGGGCGGGAGCAGAGTTACGAGAAAAATACGGAAATCATCGACGCGGGCCAGGAAATGGATAGCGTGCTGATCGTCAAGGAAGGCTGGGCGATCCGGTACAAGACGCTTGAGGATGGCCGACGTCAGATTTTGAATGTGCTGCTGGCCGGCGACATGTTCGACCTGCAGGTGCTGGTGGCAGCCGAAGCGGATCATTCGGTGAAGACGGTGACAAATTTGACCGGCCTGTCCGTCCGGCCATCGGAATTCCGCCGCCTGCTGACCGAATCCGGAAAGCTCACGCTCGCATTCTGGTGGATGCAGGTGCAGGAGGAGGCATTCCTGCGCGAGCAAATCGTGCGCAACGGCAAGCAGACCGCGCGGGAAAGGATCGTGCATTTTCTGCTCGAACTCTATCGCCGCGTGCTGATGACAGGGGCCGGCAATGGCGACGGTTTTCGGGTGCCGCTGACGCAAACCGTCATCGCCGACGCGCTTGGCTTGACCCCGATCCATACCAACCGGGTGTTGCGGCAATTGGAGCGCGACGGCCTGTTGGAGCGTGCCAATGGCTGGATTCTGTTCAAGGACCAAGAGCGGCTTGCGGAAATCAGCCAGTTTGACACCAGCTATTTTCATCTCGATGCATTCCGCATGCGACTCGGGCGCGAATAAATTTGCGGTAACATGCAACCCGATCTAAAGGTCAGGGTATCTTATATCGAATCAAGTAAGGGAGTTCATAATGAATAAAATTGCAATTGCGGCAGTATTGACTGCTGGTCTGGCGCTTTCCGCCTGCGAAGCCAAGGTTACCGAAGAGGGCGAAATGCCTTCGGTAGACGTTGATGTATCCGGCGATGCCGGTCAAATGCCTGAAGTTGACGTTGAAACCGCTGATGTTGAAGTCGGTTCCGAAGAAGTAACGGTAGACGTTCCTGACGTGGACGTAACCATGCCGTCAGAGAAATAAGTTTTGCGAACAAATTGCTAATAATGGCCAGGTATTGTGTCCTGGCCATTTTTTTGCCTTTTTCGGGCATATCATGCACCTTCCGGGCAAGGCACTGCCGGAGCCGGTCCAGAACCGTATTTCACTATTGGGGGAAAAGATGGCTGGGAAATTGGCGCTGGTGTAAACGGGGGTATACGATAGGGCCAAGTTCCCAGCCGGTTTTGAGGAATGAAAGCTGCCCGGGTCATGGGCTTCAGCCATTCAAACTAGACAACATTCTGGCTCGAGATTGGTTCCCAGAGAGATTACTTTTATTGTCTCGAGTTGATCGAGCAAAAAGCGGATCCTGTCGGTAATTTTCCACCTTGAAGCCCTGAGGTGCCCAGCAGAGACATATGCGCGGGCCGCAAGCATGCAACCAACGGCTGGTTCATGCGTCTTGGGAGCAGGATATTACCGATGGAGATATTATGACCGACATTTTTACCCGCCTCAAACAGGATCATGACCGGCACCGCGAAATGCTTGAGCGTGTCGCCGACACCAGCGGTGACAGCAAGGAACGTCGTGACGCTTTCGAAACGTTGCGGATTGATGTGTCTGCCCATGCCAATGCGGAAGAACAGTCGCTGTACGCAGAGATGCTCGCTCGTCCCGATCTGCAGGACAAGGGTCGCCATTCCGTCGCCGAGCACAAGGAAGCGGAAGATTATTTTGAAGAGCTGGTCGATATGGAATTCAGCAGCAGCGGTTGGCTGACCCGGTTCAAGACACTCAAGGAAAGGCTTGAGCATCACATGGACGAGGAAGAAAATGAGATTTTTGCCGCCGCCAAGAAAGACTTGAGTAAGGAGCGGGCGGAAGAACTGGCGAAAATTTTCAACGAGCGCAAGCCAGAAGAGAAGCAGGAAGTTGCGTAGCCAATTGAACGGTTTTAGGGGGCAAATATATGTTGAGTGAGTGGACGACGACCGGCTGGGCGCAGGTGGCGTTGATCGCGCTGTCCGCCTCGGCAATGTATGCAACTGTCATCATTCTGACCCGGCTGGCTGGCGTTCGCAGTTTCTCGAAAATGAGTGGATTTGACTTTGCCGTCACCGTGGCAATCGGTTCGGTTCTGGCTTCGGTGATCACCACCAAGGATCCGCCGATTGCCAGCGGCATCGCTGCGCTCGCGAGCCTGTTTGCCTTGCAGATCGGTATGGCGATCTTGCGCAGCCGGTTCCCGGCCGTCCAGTTCTGGGCGGACAACAAGCCGCGGCTGATCATGATTGGCAGCGAAGTGCAGCATGACCAGTTAAAGAAGGCAAAAATGACCGAGAGCGATCTGTGGGGCAAGCTGCGCGAGGCCAATGTTTTCCAATTTTCGCAAGTGCTGGCGGTGATTGCAGAGACGACCGGCGATGTGTGCGTTTTGCACAGTACGGATGACGTGCGCGATATCGAGCCCGAGCTGCTGGAGGATGTCATCGGCGGCGAGCGCTATAAACAGCGTGTTGGCCGATAATCTATTTTCACATGCAGGAATGCGGTTTTGCGCGCAGCTAGCGCGGCCAAGTAAAAGTCAGGCTAGTCTCTCCAGTAATTTCCGACGACGGGCCATAGCGGCGTTCCAGAATCGATCCGTTACCCGCCTGATCGATAGCCACAATCGTGCTGCAGCGGGTTCCGTATACCGGATTTCCAATGAATATCCCGGAACTCGCAGGCTCCAGTTGCGCCGGTGATCCTGCGGCTGCCGCAGGCGGCGCGGGATAGGTTGATCGGTCCGACAGGGGCTCCAGCAGCTCGGCAAGGTCCCGCGACCCGCTTTGCAACCATTCTGCCAATGCCGCATTGAGGGGCCACGCCTTCGGCCATGGCCGATCCAGCGGGCCGTTGGTCAGACCGTGAATGCCGGGCTCGAGACCCTTCGTCACAGGGTCCGGTCGATTGGCATGCACAAGCGCTTTGCCATCGGCAATGGTGATCAGGTTGAACGGGTTGAAGCCCGAAAAGTCGACTGACTGGAGGTCGCTATAGCGCCTCTCTCCCGCCAAAAAGTCCTTGAGCAGGTCTCCGCGGGAAGCGCGACTGCTATCGGCTGGTCCGTAACCGCTGAGATTGGTAACCGCCGCGAAACGACTCTGTTCAGAGACTCCCAGCCAGGTGCCGCCTGCCTGAATGTCTTTCCCCGCCAGAATATGCTCCCGGCCCGGCCATCGTGCCAGCGACCGCGCCGGTCGGGCATGCATCTCGTCCCGATTGCCAATCGCGACCAGGCACCAATCGGGATGGGCCTGCCAGGCAAGGGAAATGATGCACATGGAACGTCAATAGCAAGGGCGAGCTGCTTTGCGAATCTATTGTCGGAACAATCCAGACCGCATTGCCTGAAAATGATGATGCCCGCCCTTAGAGCGTTTTTCGACCGTTATGAATCGAAAGGGGATTCCCTTCGAGCGAGATTTCTGATTCAGCATCCTTGCTGGTGAAGG
>PFJE01000074.1 GCA_002783865.1 Sphingomonadales bacterium CG_4_10_14_3_um_filter_58_15 | reverse complement strand
TCCTTCGAAAGCTTCCTCAACCTCGCCGCCACTCGCCTATGGCTGAAGTCTTTTGTCAACACAGCCTAGCTCATTTTCGAGTAAGCTACCCAGGCAGTCGCCGGCTGGTTCGCAGCGGCAGCAGATTTGCCGAACATATCGTCAAGTGAGATTGTCCAACAATAATCAGGCTCACATCCGAAACGCGCCCCGTACTCGGAAAAACCTTCTCCAAATGAGTCGATAGACGCGTTGCCTGCAATTTGTATGAAAAGTGCAAGCAAGGTATTTTCAGACGGTGTGGCCTGCGTGCCTTGCTCCCAAAGTGCCTGTGCACGCCTGTACTCAAGCACTGTCTCGTTCACCCACATATCGAGGTTATGTGATTGGGGCAGGATGCGACGAAATTCTTCAATTGCGCTTTCAGTCAATTCGGCAAGTTGAGTATTCATCGTCAGTTTCCTTCCCATTCGAGCTAAGTGATTTCCTTGAGCCAAAGTCGGAAAAAATGCAGCTTGAGTTAGTCGTGAATGGAACCGCGATTGTCAAGGCAAGATAGGCCAATTGCCCGACGGCCATGGAGCAGTCATGCGAGGTTTCCTTTTGCCCGCGCTCAAAAGAGCGCGAGCTGGCGGGACGCTGCCTCGGCCTTGCGCCATGCAGGTTGCCTTGAGATTTCCTCGATCCAAGCCTCAACATAGCACTCAGGCCCGCCGAAATTGTCCACCTCTGACGGGTGGATGAAGTGGGAGCGATAGCCAGTTTCGGTGATCGGTAGCGGTGCGCGTGCTGGTGAAATGCTTTCCACCTCCAGATGCGCCATGCCTCGACCATCCTCATAGGCGAGGTAGTCGCGGCTCCAGCGGATTTCGATTTCGATGCCGTTCCAGGTTTTGTGAATGATTGCGTAGTCGGTGTTCATGTCTGCTCGCCTTTTGTTGGGGTTCGTCCGTTCGACGGGGAGACCAGGACGGCAGGGTTCGAAGGGGCAGCGTCACCCGCGTGGCAAATGCGGGGAAACGGCCAACTCGGGAGCGCTCGCGCGAATGGATCGGGCAAGCCGTTGACGGTGATCCTGCCCTGCCAACTTTCCCGTCAATGTGATCGGACGCACCCGAACGGGGCAGACATGAAAAAGGGCCGACAAGCGGCCCTTCCATGAAACGATGTCGAGATTGAAAGGCGGCCCTCAGGCCGCCTCCCTGATGTCAGATGAGGCCAAGCTCAGGAGGTATTCAGCAGCCTTGTTCGCAGCACTTGCCGCCGTGAAGATCGCCTTGCGGTCGCCTTTGAGGATACGCAGCCAATGACCCTTGAGCGTATCGAAGGTGAAGCGCGATAGATTGTAGACCTTCACGTTGCCACCGACCGCACCGAAAAGGATCATGTCGCGGGTGGCATCGTCAGCGTTTTCGGGAAGGGTCTTTGCTGCGTCCAAAACGGTGTCTTTGCTCGCAGCAAGAATGCAATCGAGACGACGCAAAACCACAAATGGCAGAATAACTTTGCCATATTCGGATTGCTTGAAGTCACCTCGAAGGGTCTCAGCGATCGACCATACAAATCCGCCCAGATTCTTGATGTCGCTCACAGTCGTCCCTTCCTAATCGTCCTCGCGCTGATCGTTCGCGCTGGCATTGTCTTTGATATATTGCCGCATAAAGTCGCGTATGACCTGAGCAGCTGGGCGATCGTGCGCACGGCATGTATCGACGAATTCGTCGCGCAAATCGCGCTCAACGCGGATACGGAAGCCTGCGTCCTTCCCCATACGAGAGGAAGTGTATCCAATGTGTCCACATATGAAAAGAGGCAAAGCTACTGAAAATGCTAGCCGATTGAACGAGCGCTACGTTCATCCATGGTTCGGTGCAGGTGGAGAGGGAATTCTCCAAGCCCTGCTCGCCAGTATCGGGTCGCGAAAGGCCTGATCGGTATCCAATCGGCGGACGGTTGGTCTCCATGAAATGGTCGATGGGGTCGAGGGGAGCTATGAAGTGCTCCTGCGCCCCGATGGAGGCGGCTGGGTTCAAAGGGGTCAGGCACGCCCCTTGTCGATGGGGAAGGCATACGTTCGTATGCCTGGCGGGGAGAGCCGAAGTCTCCCCGATGGCGCTGAACGGCACCTATCCTGTCTGACCTTTCGTCAGGCTGGATTGGTTACGTGCAAGCGCCATTTGGCCGGAGGGGATGCAACGGGGAACGCGCAGCGGGTGCCCCTTGCCAAGATGAGCGTCTGGCAAAACCGGAGCCGCAGGCGCAGGATTTTGTAATACAAACGCACATCTTGCGGAACGTGCTAACGCAGAAAACAGGCTCGAAGGCCGCCTAGGTGATCTCAATGATTGCCCCGAGACCATATTCCGAAACGTGCCGTATCCTATGGCCTCGCTTCATGGCTCCATGTTACCGTTCTGGCGATTCATAAAGGAGCCGCCGCCATGCCTGATCCCGCCCTTGATCGAATAACCGAGTTCGTCGGTACGTTGGTCAAAATCATGGATCAGCAATTGATCGCGGTCGATCTATCCGACGTGAGAGCTGTGCTGACGGAGACAGGCGGGCGTGGCGCGGTAGGCATCGGCGAAGCGTCCGGCCCCAACCGAGCAATTGAGGCAGCGAAGCTCGCCATCCTTGATCTGGAGCGGAATGGCGGGATAACCCTGCGTAGCTCCGACTAAGGTCGCCGCATTTATTCTGACGGGATTTTCCAGCTTTCCCCCAAGCCACATGCAAATGACTGGCAACGCCGCTCCATAACTATGGAGGGCGCTATGCCGAAAACGAATAATCTGACTGACGCGATGGTCGGGAAAATCCTGATCCTGAATATCCTCTTCCATGTCCTCTCGGGCATCTTCACGGGGGTCTGGATCGCAGACCTCGTTGCCCCGACTGGCGAGATGACCCTGCTGACATGGCTGGAAACTATCATGTCAGCGGTCGCGATTGCAGCGGGGCTTTCCTACGGCTCCTATATTGCTTTGACCCATATTCCGACGCTGCCCAGCGCGAAGCGCAAGCAGGTGATGGGCATCTTCGTCGCAGCCTATCTTGCTGTCGCGGCAATGCTCGGCATTGCCTCGTCATCCGTCCTTGCCTCGGCCTCGGGCGAAGTCGCGCATATGGAAACGGCGCTGACCACTCAAACCGAAGCGACGCAGGCGCGCCAGCGTGCCGCTGCGTCCCTTATCAATCGATCGTCAGTGATGAACGATTGCGTGAGTTCAGCGGGCAACATGAGCGCCCAGGAAATCGGTACGGGTGTCTATAGCGGCGAAGGCGGCAATATGGGCCAGGTCGCAACGGCGCTCACCAATATCAGCGAAGGCTGCGCGAATGCGCGGGCTACGATCTTTGCAAGCCGCGCAAAGCTGGAGCGGCTCTTCTTCAGGATCGACCGTCTGCTGATCGACACGCGGCGCGTGATCGACAGCAACATGGAGCGGCACGAGAAAATGGTGGCCGTGCGCAAGAACGGCGAGAACTTCACGCGCCTGACGCGCGAGGTGAACGACGCGCTTCCCGTTGAGGCCGTGCAAGCGGTAGCGGATGCCATGCGGAAGGACTGGCTAGCAGCGGGCCTGCCGCCGTCCGCCGCCGCCGCGATCACGCATAACTTCGACGGCATGGCCGAAGAGCTGACCGAAGGGCTCGATGATATCGCGGCTCTCAAGGAAGAGGCGATCCCCACTATGCCTGTTGTCTCGAACATGGCTTATCTCGCTCTCTACCCTGAAGCGACAATCGCAGCCATTGCGGTTGGCGCGTGCATCGAGCTGATCCCGCTCGGCGGGATCCTGCTCGGGTTCGTGATGGTCACGCAGAAGGGCGCGGGCGGTGGCGGCGGTTTGCCAAAACCTGCCGAACCGCCAAACGCGCCGCGACGGGTCGGGCGGCCGCGCAAAACATAAGCGGGAAAGAAGGAAGGTGATGCGGGGCGATGGCAACATCGCCCCGCATTTTTGTCACCACCATGCGTAGTAGGCGACGGCGTTACCCTTCGCGAACTCCTCGCGGGCTTTGGCGACGAAAGCGAGATCGTCCTCGGTCTCCGATCCGTCTGTCACGCCGAAGAAGAAGCCTGAGGTATCCGGCAGTTCGCCAGCCTTGATGGCAGCCTCGAGAGCATCGATGTCCTCGGGCGTGAGTTGCAGGGTGCTGACGTTGAAGTCCGCATCCTTGCCGCCTTTGGCGAGATAGAGCTCTTCCATCCAGCCATGCAGGTTCGGGTGCTTGCGCCAGTAGTGGATGCGCGGGCAATCGCCTGGGCGTTCGTCGAGGATTTTGATGTCGAAATCGACAGGCGGGATGTTCTCGTCGGTCGGTATTGAGTGGGCATACATATCAAGTCCCATGATGGTCTCCTTTCAGTTGCACCGCCCGACCATTCGGGCGGCTGATGGAGACCTGCGGCCCACGCCGTTCTTCGCGCGGGCAACGCCCCAACACGGGGCACGTCAGTGTCGTGGTGCGGGCAGGGGCTTGCCCGCCTGAGCGAAGCGGACGGGGGCAAGGGTTGACGTGAATTCAGCCGCTAATGCCTGTGCGGGACAAAAGGATGGCTCGATTGGATTATTTGATCCCGTGAGCGATGATCCCGAACGCCTGAGATGAATTTCTTGCATTTTGCATAAGAACATTGTACGAACTTCGATATTCGGATGATGTGAGTGGTGGGTATGAACGACAAGACGACCGATGCACTCGCCACAGCAAACGCTGGCAAAAAGAAAGCCTCGCGTCCTCCAAATGAGCACGCGAACCGCGAGAGCATTCTTGATCGACCTATCGTAACGGGAGATCAAAAGTATGCGCAGATGGCAGAAGATTTGGCTTCATTCACGCCAGAAGAGCTCGAAGAAGCGATGGAAGATTTCGAATCTTTCGGTGCTGGGGACAAGCAGGAGAAGAGAAATTATCGACAGAATATGGCTGAGATGCAATTTGGGAGAGAAGAAGATTTTATAGGATTTATGCAGGAGATCGCAGCGAACGCCAGCGGTAGCCCCTTGTATGATGATGATCTGGTTGAGGAGTTAGGCAAGTTCCTCAAGTCGCATTTTGATCGCGCGCGCACTGCAAATACGCCGCCAGTCCCCGCACGAAGATATGTGCCAAGAAAAGATGAGATAATCCCCTTCCTCAAGGAAGTCTGGGGCGCATGGCTTGATTCAGGTCATTTCTCAAGGCCCGCTCTCCGCGAGCATGATGTGCGAGCCTACAATGCCCTTCAGAATTGGCTGAGAAACAACGAGCCCCCAGCGGATATGAACCTCAAGACCGCGTCAGAGGTCACCGACGAATTTTTGCAGCGGGATTATTACCGTCGGGATGAGGTGAGCCGCTTCGTCGGTGCCCTCCAACGCCGTGGCCTCAAGGTATGACACATAAACACAAAAACGATATGCTGTTTATGTTGACTTAGCCTAGGTCTATCGCCATATATCTCCAAGAGAGATGGCCATCCCTCGATTCGGCGTTTCAATGGTGAAGCGCCGCGCCGATCCCGCTCCGGCGGGCGAAACGGGAGTGATGCGATGGCTTTGCGTGATGGACGCGCCGTTCGGCGCGGAGTGTTGACCGCTGATCGGCGGGTTTATCTTGCACATAACGACGACGAGATTCCGAACTGCCGGAATGTTCCTTCCTGCGCCCATTGGGCCTGGAAATAATGGGAGCGTTGCGATGCATGCCCGTGGCAAAGGGAGGGATCGAGTTGACAGACTGGCTCTCTCAAGAGGCGCTCCAGGCGCTCGCCGCAAACGATAACGACCCTGTCGGAATTGTTCGTATTCCTCCATCCGAGTTGCTGCTGACCAAAGCGGCAATCCGGCGCATGGCAATCGCCTATCGGGCGTTGCTTCCTTGCAGCCGCTACAAGCTCGTCGATCTGCTCGACGAGATTGCATGGGGCTTCGAAGGCACGATCATCAGCGCGGAAGGGCGGTCAATCGATCCGCTTTCGATCTGCGCAGATACGATCATGCGGACGGATGAAGACCCGTGTTGCTCATGGCTTGGCGCATTCCTGCGCTTTGGTACCCATGAGCCCAAGCAAGCGCCACAGAAGCGCACGCTGCCGCGCCTGCAACTCCTCTATGTCGCGCTTGCGATCCGCTATCCTGCAATTGCGGCTCGCGTCACGGCATAACCACAAAAGGCATGGGGTTTCCCCCATGCATCAAGCAAAACTCTGGCTCCTGTCTGGCGACATCTACGTCGGACAGGAGCTTCTCTCATGAGCAATCAATACGCGATGGATTACGGGGGCGATGCGCCCAAACAAAGCGGAATGGTGGCCGTGCCGCCCATGGTGGCAGGCCATCCGTATCAGGTTGTCATGCCGCCCCAGAAGAAGCGCATTTCAGCGGGCGCTGGCATGTTCTTTGGGGTCATCCTGTGCGGCGGGGTTCTATATGGGGCCGAAATGTTCGCTCCAGCCGAACTGCGCCCCTCAACGTTTACAGGCTCCTATGGTGGGCGTTATGCCGCCGAGATCAAAGCGCATGATCTCGAAACGCACGCGGCATTCATGGATTGGGCCGAAGAGGTCAAAGTCAGCGTCGCGCAACAGCAAGAGCAATACCGCGCCGCCGCCCAAGGCATGCTGAACAACTATCAGGCCGCCTATGATCGGTCTCGCATCTATGCGCAGACGACCGCGCAGCTCCAGCAGGACTATGTGAACCAGCGCACCGATATCGCGCGCCAGCAGCAAGGCACCGACCAGCTCGTCGTCAATATGGCGCGCCTGTGGGGGCGCGTCGTCAACGTCATCGAGCCTGGTAGCGGCGATGACGCGCTCGCATATGCCGATAGCATCGGGAGCGAACTTCAGGACGAACTGAACTCTGCCGTCCAGAACGGTGTCACGGTTTCGGTCGATGGCTGGGACACTGGCCTTCCGCCCCCTGCGGAAGTGCGCGCAACAATTGAGGCGATGCCGCCGATCACCTTCCCTGATCTGCCTGAAATCAGCCGAGACGCGCAAAGCGAGAGCGAGGAGTAGGGGCATGCGGCTGGAACAGATGGCAGCGTTCCTGCCGCGCCTCTTCTCCATGACGCGCGAACTCGACCGCGCCGAGCGGGAAGAGGAAGCGCGCCAGCGCGCCGCATGGCAGCAATATCTCATGGCGATTGCCGCACCTTCTGGGCAACTCGGAGACGGGCGGCTCGCCAATCTGGGTGACCTGAAAGCCGCTGGCCTCCTAGAGGCTGGCGGTCTCTTTCTCGGGGCGCTGCAAGGGCAAATGCTCTTCTTTGGCGGCGAAGGTCATCTTCTGACCTATGCCCGCACGGGTTCCGGCAAAGGGCGAGATCTGGTCCTGCCCAATCTCGCCCATGTTCGGGATCGCAGCCTGATCGTCGTGGACGTGAAGGATGGCGAGAACTGTTATGCGTCGCGCGAACATCGCGAGGATACCCTCGGGCAACCTTGCATCTACCTCAACCCCTTCGGACTTTTGGGCTTGCCCAATACACGCATCAATCCGCTTCAGGTGCTCATCGACATCGTGCGCGATGGTGGGGAGATCGACACGCAAGCGGATGAGATTGCGCAGACCATCCGCCCCGTGAATCCCAAGGAAGGGGAAAGCTGGGTCGGTAAGGGATCGGTGCGGCTCATCTCGGTTCGCGCCGAGTATACGGCGCATTTTGATCCCGTGAATTGCACGCTTGGCGGTCTCTGGAAGTTTGTGAATGCATCGAATGCGGAGCTGGAACGCGAGTTTCAGCTCATGGCGAGCTGCGGCATCGAAGGGATTGAAAGGAAGGCGGCGGCGATGGGTGCAACCTATGCCGACGCGCCCAAGCAATTCGAGGCCTATCGTTCTGACGCCATTGAGGCGCTCTCGGCCTTCGAGATCGGCAAAACGCTGGATCGTGCAACGTCTGCCCATGATTTTGATTTTGGCAGGCTCAAGCATGAGCCCTGCACGGTTTATCTCATCACGCCTTCGGACAAGCTCGGTGTCGCCGCGCCCTGGGTGAGCCTTGTCGTCAACTATGCCATTGAGGCCATTGCGCGCGAGCGCGGGCCTGTCCGCACGACATTCATCCTCGATGAATTTCCTCAGCTTCCGCCTGCGCCTGCAATCATGAAGGCGCTGCGGCTCTATCGGGGCAAGGGCATTCAGCTCTGGTTCTTCGCGCAAGGCCGGTTCTCGATGGAAGGGCGCTGGTCCCAGGATGCCGTCAAAGAGATCGAGGATCAGGCCTCGATCCTCAACATGACGGGTATCGAAGACCCTTCAATGATGCGCGATGTCGAACGCTGGTCAGGCAACCGCACCATCGTCACCAGAGGCCAGAATATCGGTGGCGGCGCGGTTGAGAGCGCTGGCACCAATCGCGGCGAGAGCCGAAGGCCTGTCCTTCAGGCCGAAGATATACGCGGAATCGGCGCGGGTCGCCAGATCATCAAGATCGCGGGATTACCGCAACTCGCGGTCTGTGACCGCTTGCCGTTCTATGAGGTCGAACCATGGAAATGGCAGATTGGCGATACGCGCAAGCTGCATCAGGGCGATGTCTAAGCCGCTATCTTTCCATAATCAGAAGTTGGGGCTTCGATGAAATTCGCCTGAAGGCCATGGCCTATATCGTTTTTCACTAATATCTAATGTTTCCATAAGTTTGCATAATCCAAACTTCACATGGTAAAATGGAATTGTTGGTGTGAGGATCGCGTTTTGGACGTGAACAGGAGAGTGTTTCCCCCAGAAGGGGTTTGAACCCAGAGTATCTGAATCCTGCGTCTTGGTTTGAACTTCTGGCCGCCCCTGTGCGGTGAAAGGGATCGCAGGTGTCTATACTTACGCCTGAAGAATTTGAACGCTATCGGCAGTGTGTGGCCGACATTGATCTGCCTGATGCCGAGAAGGATGAGCTGATCGGCATTGTCGCGCAGATCATGGCGCATTTTGTCGATGCCGCCTTCGGCGAGACTTCCGAGCAAATTATCCTGTCAGCGAGGGAAAATCGCGCTTTTCCAAGCTCTGCGGAGTATGGTAAGCTTAGCGATATTCCTGAAAATCAAAGAGTTGACCTCGGTTACGAGGGCGCGAGCAACATGAGAGAACCCTAAGAGGGCAAGCGCCATGACCGCACAGACAAACAAGAAAGCCGTGATCTATTGCCGAGTGAGCTCGGCAAGACAGGTCACGCATGGAAATGGGCTCGAATCCCAAGAGAGCCGCTGCCGCGAATTCGCTCAGTATCGCGGCTATGAGATCATTCAGACATTCAGCGACGACATGTCGGGCTCGGTCATTGGCCGCCCTGGCATGCAAGCCATGCTGAAGTTTCTACGCAGCAACAGGAAAAAAGAACTCGTCGTCATCATCGACGATATCAGCCGCCTTGCGCGTGGCCTTGAAGCTCACCTGCAACTGCGCGGCGCAATAGCTTCGGCGGGTGCAACGCTGGAATCCCCGTCCATCGAATTTGGCGAAGATTCTGACAGTGTCCTCGTCGAAAACCTGCTGGCGAGTGTGTCTCAGCATCAGCGCCAGAAGAATGGCGAGCAAACCAAGAACCGCATGCGCGGTCGCATGCTGAATGGCTATTGGGTTTTCAAAGCCCCGTGGGGCTATCGCTTCCAGCGCCAATCTGGCGGCGGCAAGCTGATGGTGCCAGATGAGCCTTTGGCCTCGATCATCAAGGAAGGCTTGGAAGGCTTTGCCAGCGGACGCTTCGCTTCTCAGGCCGAAGTGAAGCGCTTCTTTGAGGCGCAGCCTGAATTTCCTAAGTGTCGGCATGGCGTTGTGCTGAACGAGCGCGTCAATCAGCTCCTCACGCAAACGCTGTTCTCAGGGTATTTGGAATTTCCTGAGTGGAATGTCAGCTTGCGCAAGGCGCAGCATGAGGGACTTATCAGCCTCGAAACTTTCGAGCTGATCCAGAAGCGCCTCAAGACCAAGGGCTATGCGATCACCCGCAAAGACCTCAATGAGGACTTCCCTTTGCGGGGCGTGGTCTGCTGCGCCGATTGCGGCCATCCTATGACTGCTGCTTGGTCAAAGGGACGGAATTCCCTCTATCCCTATTATATGTGCCGCCAGCGTGGCTGCACTGGCGAGAAGAAGTCCATTCCTCGTGCGCGGATCGAAGATGCGCTGCACGATATGGTGAAGGTTCTCACGCCTGCGCCTTCCCTCTTTCGACTGGCTAATGAGATATTCCAGGACTTCTGGAAGAAGCGCGCCAATGCTGGCCGTGAGCGTATCACTCAGATGCGCGTCGAGATTGGGCAGATCGAGCGCAAGCTTGCTCAAGTCGTGGATAGGCTTGTCGAGGCCGATAGCGGAGCGATCGTGCGGGCCTATGAGCAAAAGGTCGATGAACTCGAACGCCAAAAGCTGATTCTGGCCGAAAAGATCGCAAAATGCGGCACGCCTGCTCGCGACTATCAGTCAACTTTTCAAACCGCTCTCAAATTTCTGGCAAACCCTTGGAATCTTTGGGAAAGTGGTCGGTTGGAAGACCGCCGCGCTATGCTCAAACTGGTGTTTGGTGGGAAGATCGTATTCGACCGTTTTGAGGGCTTTCAAACCCCTGAAATTTCCTTGCCATTCAAGGCTTTAAGGGCGATTTCTGGCCCCGAAAAGGAAATGGTGCCGCTTAGAGGATTCGAACCTCTGACCCCCGCATTACGAATGCGATGCTCTACCAACTGAGCTAAAGCGGCATCGATGACATGGATGGGCGTGAGCTCCATGCATTTTCATTGATCGCGCGCCATTACCAGCAGAGCTTTGTCATGACAAGGCTGTGTGGTTGATATTTAAAACCGTCCCCTAACAGCAGTGCGAGTTTCGTCGCCCGTCGCCCGGAATGGGATTGGCAGGAATTTACCAGATATTTACCATGCGCGGTGCAAGCTTGGGTGGAATAGATGCAATCGCAATGGGACAGCATGGAAAACCTACAGAATTACAGCGAAATTGGCGATCAGGATCGGGATTCAGCTCCTGACTATGCGACCTTTCCGGACGATGATGGCGCAGTGGAAGCGCCGCCTCCGATCAGCCAGGACGAACGTCGCATGCATGTCCGTGCCTATAATTTCTGGGCAGGCATGCTGGGTGAAAGGCTTTTTCCGAGCATTGAGGACCTCTCCCCGGAATCCGATCCTGATTTCGGGCCCAACAGCGTGTTGCTTGATTTTACCAATGGCATTGAAAACCCGACGATCCAATTCCTTGGCCAATCGCTGCGCGCAGAGTGCGAAATCGATGTTTCCATAACGGCGGTTGCCGATGTTCCCGCGCGCTCGCTGCTTTCGCGGATCACTGACCATTATCTGCAAATTATCGCCAATCAGGCACCGATCGGTTTTGAAGCCGAATTCGTCAACCAGCGCGGTGCCACCATCATGTATCGCGGCATTCTGCTGCCGTTCTCGACCGATGATGAAACCATTGATTTTATCTACGGCGTCATCAACTGGAAAGAGGTTGCCACCGATGCTGCCCGTCAGGACATTGAAGATGAGGTATCCGAAGCGATGCTGTCGGTGCCAGCGCGGATTGTGGCAGGGCCGGTATGGGAGGACGGCCCCCGTTCGGCCAATATGGATCACCAGCAATTGGAGCTGACGCCAGCCCAGCAAATTGTGCCGGATGCGCTCGAGACAGAAGACCCTGACCAACTGGCTGAAGACGCAAGCCTGGCCGACTGGCTGGCCCTTGCCCGGAACAGCGCCGACAATGCGGCGCATTGTGAGCAGCGCAGCCGTGCCGCTCTTTATGCCGCAATCGGTAAAGCCTACGACTTTTATCTGATGACCGAGCGCTATCCAGACGATTATCAGCTACTGCTCGAAGATTCCGGTCTGGCGGTGCAGGAACGGGCGCCGATGACGCCGATCGTCAAGCTGGTGTTTGGGGTCCGTTACGACAAAACCCGCCTGACCGAATATGCGGCGGCGCTCAAATATGCGGCGCGCCATGCTATCGAAAAAGGGGCTTTTGCTGATTTTATCAGCGAGCACGATGGCGGACTGAAGGCCATTGTCTATGCCGAGCGCCAAGCAGGTCGACCCTCTGGCCTGCTATCCAAGGTTCGCGCCATCGGTGAAAATTTTCTGGCGAAGTTACGCTCGGCCCCTTCGCGAGAATTGCAGGATATTGATGCAGGCGATTCGGAATTTGTGGTGCTGGTCGCCCGCAAGGATCAGAACGGTGAATTGGCCATCGTCGGGCCGGTTCGGGGTAATGACCAGTTGACCAACCAAGCGCTTAAACACACCCAGTTCTGATGGGGTCAGCAGGCGGCCCAAACCTGCCGGTGCGCCAAACCAAGTTTCATGCGTAACCAAAATATCACTATTTGCAATATTCATTGGTGCGGATCCGGCAAGGTCCGGCTATCCTCTTGAGCGTGTGCTAGAATAAGCGCATAGAATTGTGATGCTGGCGGGATTGTGACTCGTCTTGATCCACTTGGGGGAAAAATGGCGGCCAACCGCGACCAAAAATCCACGCGAAGCAAAGTTGAATCCGAGAGCCTTGAAAAAGCTCTGGTAACGGCCTTTCGAGAAAGCGCGTTGCCGGGCGAAAATATAGGCTTTGATGAAAAGGCTTGTGAAGAAGCCGCGCAGTTCACCTTGCGATGCGCCGAGCAACGGCAAGGCCGCGAAGCAAATCTCTTGCTCGAAAGTGTCAGTGGTCATCAGAATCACCGGCATTTGCGCCTTGCGATTGTCAATGATGACATGCCGTTTCTGGTCGATTCGGTCTGTGCGACGATTGCGGGTTTCGGCCTGACCGTTGAGCGACTCATCCACCCAGTTGTCGCCGTGCGCCGTGATGCGGATGGGCAGCTGATCGAGTTTGTCGAGCAGACAGCTGACGGTGAGAAACGCGAATCTGTAATCTATATCGAGCTCGAAAGGACCGATGCCCGCGTTCGCCGAGAACTGGTCAAAGCGCTGCGCGCAAATCTCAAAGATGTGGCGGCGGCGGTTGCGGACTGGTTGAAATTGCAGATCGTGTTGGGGGAAAATGCCGATGCATTGCCAGCAGGAGAAGGCGCAACCTTGCTGCGCTGGTTCCTGGATCGCAACCTCACCTTGCTCGGCCATGAAACGGTAGATGCCAAGGGCGAGCGAACGCAAGAACTTGGCATCGCGCGGATGCGATCGGAGCCAATCCTTTCCGAAGAAAGCCGGCGACGGGCTTTTGAATGGTTTGAAAATGGGGGAAAAGCGCCGCTTATCATTAAATCCAATCAGCTTTCTACCGTGCATCGCCATGTTCTGATGGATCTGATCATCCTGCCGGTGAGGAACAAAGCCAAGATTACCGCGCTGTCGATTATTTCCGGCATGTGGACCAGTGCCGCGCTAGCCGCTGCGCCCGAAAACATCCCGGTATTGCGCACCCAGCTCACGCGGCTTTTTGACAAGTTTGAGTTCTCCATTGCCGGCCATGCCGGAAAAAGCCTGACCCATGCACTGACGTCACTGCCCCATGATCTTCTGATCACCTTCGCTCAGGATGATCTTGAGAAACTTGCTTTGATCTCGATGTCGCTGATCGATCGACCCCGTCCCAAATTGCACAGCGTGATCTCGCCACTCGCTCGGCATTTGTTTGCGTTCGTCTGGTTACCGCGGGAACAGCTTTCCACCGAGCGTCGGCAGAATGTCGAAAATATGCTGACGGCGGCGACCGGCGCGAAAATATTGAGCTGGTCGAATACGTTGGAAGAGGGCGGTGTATCGTCGTTGCGCTACACGCTCGATATGGGCACCGACGGCAGAATCCCGGACCCTGACGTGCTCGATCAGGAGCTGGAGAATATGGTTCGCGGGTGGAAGCCGGAAGTCGAACGAAACCTGAGGGAAGCCGGGCAGGAGAACCGCGCGGCGGTTCTGGCTCAGCGCTATGCGGATTGCTTTCCCGCAGCCTATCAGTCAACTTATGGCGCCTTGGAAGCCGCCAAGGATATCATGCGGCTGTTCCGGCTTGAGCGCGGCGGCCAGCGGTCGACCCGGCTCTACCGGCTTGCCACCGATGCCGATCAACTGTTGCGGTTAAAAATTTATCATTTGGGCGGAGCGCTGCCCCTTTCGGACGCTGTCCCGACCCTGGAGAATTTCGGTTTTACGGTGCTCGAATCCGTGCCGACACCGCTCGAAGATGGCCGGTTGGGATATATTCACGATTTCCTTCTGGAATTGCGGTCGGATGAACGATGTGAAAACCTGATCGCGCGTTCGGAAGAGATCGAGGCGGCAATCACCAGCGTGCTGGACGGCGAGGCAGAAAATGATGCTTTTAACCAGCTGATCATCTCTGCCGGCATCGACGCCCGCTCGACTGTATGGATGCGCGCCTGGTTCCGCTATTTACGGCAGACTGGCCTTAGCTATGGGCTAGCGACTGTGGTCGACGCATTGGCCGAGGCGCCGGATGTTACCGGTGCGATGATCAGGCTCTTCCGCGCCCTGCATGATCCGGATTTCGGCGGTGATCGCTCGAACGAAGCGGCCGAGGCCATACAGGACGTGGACTCGGCTCTGGTTGGCGTGCACGCAATCGATGATGATCGGATCTTGCGTCTGTTCCGCGCGGTTATTGAGTCCATATTGCGGACCAACGCGTTCGCATATCAGGTCGGTGAAGCATTGGCCTTCAAGATTGAAAGTGCCAAAATACCCGAGCTGCCCGCCCCGCTGCCTTGGCGGGAAATATTTGTTTACAGTCCGCGCGTCGAAGGTATCCATTTGCGGGCCGGGCCGGTGGCTCGCGGTGGTTTGCGCTGGTCGGATCGCCGGGATGATTTCCGCACCGAAATATTGGGCCTGATGAAAGCCCAGCGGGTTAAGAATGCCGTGATCGTTCCGACCGGTGCGAAGGGCGGCTTTTTTGCCAAGCAACTGCCGTCGGGCGACGACCGCGATGCGTTTCTGGCCGAAGGCATTGAAGCCTACAAGATCTTTATCTCCGCCCTGTTGTCGGTGACTGATAATATCGTCGAGGGCAAAGTCGTTCCTCCTGTAAAGGTGGAGCGTCTCGACGAAGACGATCCGTATTTCGTTGTCGCAGCGGACAAGGGCACAGCAAGCTTTTCCGATATCGCCAACCAGATCGCCATTGATCGTGGCTTCTGGCTCGGCGATGCATTCGCCAGTGGCGGTAGTAACGGCTACGATCACAAGGCCATGGGGATCACGGCCCGTGGGGCCTGGGTATCGGTGCAGCGTCATTTTGCGGAATCTGGCGTGGACGTGCAGACCGCACCGATCAGGGTCGTTGGTGTCGGCGACATGTCCGGTGATGTATTTGGCAATGGAATGCTGCTGTCCAAGAGCCTGCAAATCGTGGCCGCCTTCGATCACCGGCATATCTTTATTGATCCTGATCCCGACGCAGCAAAAAGCTGGATCGAACGCAAAAGACTATTTGATTTGCCGCGTTCCAGTTGGGAGGATTATGATAAAACATTGATCTCAAAGGGCGGCGGCGTATTTTCGCGCAGTTCGAAGACGATTCAAATCTCGCAGCAGATTGCCGCGCTGCTTGATTTGCCGGATGATGCCGAGACCACGCCGACGAAACTGATGACCGCGATATTGACCTGTAACGCCGACCTGCTGTGGTTCGGCGGAATCGGCACGTATGTGAAGGCCGCGTCCGAGAACCATATCGAGGTAGGCGACCCGGCCAATGACAAGATTCGGGTCAATGCCGAGCAACTGCGTGTGAAGGTTGTCGGTGAAGGTGCCAATCTGGGGATTACCCAGGCGGCACGGATCGCCTTCGCGGCCAAAGGTGGCCGGATCAATACCGACTTTATCGACAATAGTGCCGGGGTCGATTGCTCGGACAATGAAGTCAATATCAAGATCGCGCTCAATGCCGAAATGGCCAACGGAAATCTGCAGCTGGACGCAAGAAACATGCTGCTCGAATCGATGACGGATGAGGTCGGCGCCTTGGTTCTGGAAGACAACCGGCTGCAGGCCTTGGGTCTGTCCATCGCCGAAATGGGTGGTCCGAAATCGCTGCCGTCCTATGTCCGCCTGATCGAACAATTTGAAGATCAAGGCCAGTTGAACCGGGCAGTGGAGGGACTGGCCAGCAATGAAGACCTTATCCGGCGTGGCCAGGAAAGTCGGGGATTATACCGCCCGGAACTGGCTGTGCTGATCTCTACCGCCAAACTGGTGTTGCAGGACGCCATAGAAAATAGTGATCTGGGAGACGATCCCCGCCTGAATAGCGATTTGCTGCACGCATTTCCGGTCGCGATGCAGAAAGGCCATGAAGCAGCCATTCTCAACCATCAATTGCGGCGCGAGATTATTGCCACAAAACTGGCCAACCGCATGATCAACCGTCTGGGTCTGATCGATCCATTTGAGTTGGCCGAGGAAGAGGGTTGCGCATTGGGCGAGGTCGCGCGCGCTTTCGTTATGGCCGAGCGCCTGTTCGACGCCGACCGGATATGGCGTGAGCTGGAAGTGGCCGAGATTTCGGAGGATATCCGAATAGTTCTGTTTGATCGTCTCGCTTATGTGCTGCGTTCACATATGGCCGACTTGATGCGGATTGGTGTGTCCGATGACCGGATAGGCGATACCGTCGAGATGCTGGCGCCGGGCGTGACCTTGCTCAACAAGAATGTCGAAAGTCTGATAACCGCAGAAGGGCGCTTGCAGGCGGCAAAGCAGGTTAAATCGCTGGTCGAGGCAGGAGCAACACCGGAAATTGCCAACAAGATTGCCAATATCTACATGAATGATGGCGCCGCTGGCATCGCCTTTCTGGCCCATAGCCGGGAAATTGATGCTCTGGATGTGGCGCTTGCATTCACCCAGATGGGTAGCCAGCTTGGTCTCGACTGGGCGCAAATGACCGCAACCCGGATAAATCCATCTGACCCATGGGACCGTTTGCTGGTCGCGGGTCTGGCGCGCGATTTTCAGCAGATGCGTCTTGATTTTCTGCGCCGGACCCGCGGCAAAGATATGCAGCAATTTGTTGAGAATTGGTCCGAACGCAATATCGACCGCGTGGCGCAATTCCGAAAGATCATGGACCGGGCGCAGCAAACGCCTAGGCCGTCGATTGCCATGCTGGCTCAAATTGCCGGTCAGGCACGGCTGTTGCTGTCGCGCTAGATCCAGTAGCCGAGCAGATGAAGCGACAGGCCGACCAGTCCGCCGACCAGGGTGCCGTTCACGCGGATGAATTGCAAGTCGCGGCCGACGGCATTTTCGACGCGATCGGTGATCGTCTGCGTATCCCAGCCGCGGATCGTTTCTGACACCAGCTTGACGATATTGTCGCCATAGCTGTCGACGACACCGATGACCGCACGACGGCCGAACCGGTTGATCTGCCGATTGAGTTGCTCGTCCTGCTGAAGACTGACGCCCAGCTGGATCAGCGCGTCTCCGAACTGGCCAGCCAGCGCAGCATCGGGATCACGGGCGGCCCGTAACAAGGCTTCGCGGCCCTGTTCCCAGATACCGTCAAGCCATGATGCGATCGCCGGATTCTCGATCAATTCGAGCTTCCATTCATTCACCTTGTCCCGAAGCGCGGGATCATGGCGGAGTTCGTCCGCCAGTTGCAAGAGGCTCTCTTCGGTTTTCGCACGAACGGGATGATGAGGATCGGCCGCCATGTCGGCGAGCAGTTTGTAGAGACCGTCAAGCACCTCATTGGCGACCCGGTCGTCCAGGCCGGTCCAGCGCATCACTGCATTGGCGCGGTCCGTCACGATGTTGCGGATCACCGCTTCATTGGTGTCCAGCGTACGATAGGCCCAGCGAATGGTCGAATCGATCAGCGGGCCATGACGATTTTCAGCCATGACCGCTTCCAGTATCTGTCCCATTGGCGTCGCGATGTCGAGACTGACAGCCTGTTTCTTGACGGCGCCCTTGAACATGGTGCCAAGGCGATCCTTGTCCAGTGAGGCAATGGCGTCGCCCAACAGCCGCGAAGCGCCGAATTTCAGCCGTCCTTCGCCACCGCTCGGCGATTGCAGAAAGCGGCCGATGCCACTGGCCAGATCGACATGGCGCATGCGCTGAGCCACCAGCCGCGAAATCAGGAAATTGTCCTTGAGGAAATTGGCCAGCGTATCGCCGATCCGGTCCTTGTTGCGGGGAATGATCGCCGTGTGCGGGATCGGCAGACCCATCGGGTGACGGAAGAGTGCGGTAACGGCAAACCAGTCGGCTAGTCCGCCAACCATTGCAGCTTCGGCGAAGGCGCGAACGAAGCCGATCGCCGGATGCACCGCTTCATAGCTTTTCGACACGATGTAGATGATAGCCATGACCACCAGCATACCGGTGGCGATGATTTTCATGTCCTGACCAGCATTGTTGGTTGCCGCACCGCGACCATCTATCTTTGACGATATCGGCTTCACTCGGCGGGCTGGACTTCTGCGTCGGGCCGATCGTGGCGGTCATCGCCGGTCTTGTAGGTCAGCAGCTTGTTGCGCAACCAAGGCCCGGAGCGGCGTTCAAATCCGTCCGCAAGGCTGAATCCTGCCGGGACGATGACCAGGGTCAATATCGTCGAGACGATCAATCCGCCAATCACCACGATTCCCATCGGCTGGCGCCAGGCACCGTCACCGGACAGCGACAGTGCCGTAGGCACCATGCCAGCGGTCATCGCCACCGTTGTCATGACGATCGGCTGGGCGCGCTTGTGTCCCGCATCCATGATCGCCTCGAATTTAGGCACGCCCTTTTTCATTTCCTCAATCGCAAAGTCGATCAGCAGGATCGAATTCTTACTGACGATGCCAAGCAGCATAAGCACCCCGATCAGCACTGGCATGGAGAGGGACTGACCCCAGGCCCATACCAGGAATATGCCACCGAGCGGGGCCAAGGCCAGCGAACCCATGTTGACAAGAGGCGACATCACCCTTTTGTAGAGCAGGACGAGTGTCGCAAAGACCAGCAAAATGCCGGCGATCAGGGCGATCACAAAGTTGACCGCCAATTCCTGCTGCCATTCATCTTCGCCGAACGCTTCGTTCGAAACGCCTGACGGCAGGTCTTTCATGATCGGCAAAGCGTAGATTTTCTCCATCGCCTCGCCCTTGATGACATCCGGTGCCAAATCAGCTCCGACAAATGTCCGGCGGTTCTGATTATAGCGCTGGATCGAGGTGGGGCCGGACCCGAAGCTCACCGACGCCACCCGGCTCAGCGGGACAGTACCTCCGGTAGCTATAGGGATGGGCAGGTTTTCGATGGTCGTGAGATCGGTCCGCGATTCGAGCGGCAACATCACACGGATCGGAATTTGTCGATCAGCGAGAGAGAATTTGGCCGCGTTCTGATCAATCTCACCAAGCGTAGCGATCCGGATTGTCTGGCTGAGCGATGCGGTGGTTACGCCTAGTTGCGATGCCAGATTCATATAAGGCGTGATAATGATCTCCGGGCGACTGAGGTCCGCATCGATTCGCGGCGCCCGGACCAGGTCAATCCCTTTCATCTGTTCAACCAACGTGGCAGCGGTCGATTCAAGCAGAACGGGATCGGAACCGGTCAGCATGATTGATATATCGCGTCCCGTTCCGCCGCCGCCGCTTTGCGACTGGAAAGAAATCCGGGCGTCCGGGATTTTCTGAAGTTCGGGCAACAGACCACGTTCAAATTCGATAGATGTTTTGTCGCGATCCTCTTTCAGCGACACAAAAACCGTTGCATTGGTTTCCCGTACGCGCGTGAGCGCGCGCTCAACTTCGGGTTGCGCATACATGAGATCCGACACGCGATCCGCGATTTTCTCGGTCTGCTCCAATGTTGTGCCCGGCACCACCTCAATCTGGATGCGGCTGTTATCCTCGTTGATCGTCGGCTGGAACTGGGCTGGCGTGATCGCGAACAATATGACGGTAAGGCCAAAGGCGACCAGGCCGACGCCCATCATCCAAATCCGGTGGTCATAGCCGCGTGCCTTGAAACGCCCCGATCTATAAGCGTACCAGAGAGCAAAGCGACCGTCGACGGCCCCGACGACTCGGCTGATCACTTCAACAAGCAGCCATGCAGCAAAGAAACCGGCTGTTATCCCGGAAATCAGGCTCAATATCGCGCGAAGGAATTCGCTCGGGATCAGGGTGACAAGCAGGCCGTTGATCATGAACCCGGCCGTCCATGCTACGCCTACGAATATAGCCACAATCGATGTAAACAGCAGGAAGCCGATCAGATATTGCCACCAGGCGGCCTTGGCCGGGACCAGCGTCTCCCGAATGCGATCAGACTGCGAGCGGTCCAACACCCATTGCAGCAATTGCATATAGCGATCCATCCAGACACCTTCGCCATGATCCGCATGGCCTTTGGCCTTGAGGAAATAGGCTGCAATCATCGGCGTGATCATCCGCGCGACGGCCAGGCTCATCAGCACCGACACGACCACGGTTATGCCAAAGTTCTTAAAAAACTGGCCGGAAATGCCGGGCATCAGCCCTACCGGCAAGAAAACGGCGACGATGCAGAAAGAGGTGGCGACAACCGCGAGTCCGATTTCGTCAGCGGCATCGATAGAAGCCTGATAGGCGGTTTTCCCCATGCGCATGTGACGCACGATATTCTCGATCTCTACGATGGCATCATCGACAAGGACTCCGGCCACCAGTCCGAGAGCAAGCAGGGAAAGAAAATTAAGATTGAACCCGAGCAGGTCCATGAACCAGAAAGTCGGGATAGCGGAAAGGGGAATTGCGATGGCCGATATGACCGTCGCGCGCCAGTCGCGCAGAAAGATGAAGACCACCACGACCGCCAATATCGCACCTTCGATCATCGCCAGCATAGAGCTTTTATATTGTGACCGGGTATATTCGACACTGGTTCCGAGCGGGATGAATTCGACTCCCTGATTTTCCGCTTCGATCTCGTCCATGAGTCCCCGCGCTTCGTCATAGACTGTCACATCGGAAGCGCCGCGCGCCCGCGTCATCGAGAAATTGACAACCTCGACGCCTTTGACCTTGGAAATCGAACTGCGTTCGCCAAAGGAATCATTCACTTCGGCGACATCGCTCAGCTTTATCGTTTCCCCGTTGCGCAACGATATTTGGGTCTGCGACAGCTCATATGCATCACTGGCATTGCCCAACACACGAACCGATTGGCGGGTGCCGCCCACTTCGGCGCGTCCCCCCGCAGCATTGATGTTAACCTGACGCAGCGCGTTGTTGATCTGGGTGGCGGTAACGCCCAGTGCCTGCATCCGGTCGGGCTTCAGGATGACGCGGATTTCACGGTCCACTCCACCGAAACGATCCACTTCCGCCATGCCATTAACGGTCAGCAACCGCTTGGCCACCGTGTCATCGACAAACCAGCTGAGCTGTTCGACCGTCATATCGTCGGCCTTGACCGCAAAATAGCCGATCGGGCCACCCACAGCATCGACTTTGGAGACTTGCGGTTCCAAAATACCTTCCGGCAATGACCCCCGAATCTGATCAACCGAATTTTTTACTTCATTGACGCTGTCGTTAACATCTTCACCAATTTCAAACTCGACAAAGGTGCGACTGCTACCTTCGCTTGCGGTCGAGCTGATATTCTTGACGCCGCTGATCGACCGCACCGCCGCTTCGACCCTCTGGGTAATCTGATTTTCAATTTCCGTTGGGGCAGCTCCCGGCTGTGCAATCGTCACGGAGACGGCCGGAAACTCGACATCCGGGTTGTTGACGACGTCCATCCGGTTAAAGCTCAGCAAGCCGGCAAACAGCAGTCCCGCAAATAGCACCAGCGGCACTACGGGATTGCGCGTGCTCCAGGCGGAAATATTACGAAGGTTCATCAATCAGGCCTCAAATTTCCGTACGGATCATGCGCCGCCAGCTTTTTTCTGCACTTCCGGTCGAACGGTTTCACCCGGGTTGAGGAAGCCACCGGCGCGGAGCACTACCTTTTCGTTTCCGGTCAGGCCGGAAGTGATCGAAAGTCCCGCGCTGGACACCGATCCAACGACCACATCACGACGGATCGCCTTGTTGTCCGGGCCGATAATATAGACAAAGCTTCCTTTGCTGTCGTTCAGAACTGCAGATTCAGGTAAGACTGAAGCATCCGATGTGCCGCTCTCGATGCGCGCATTGGCGAAACCGCCTGGACGCAAGGCGCTATCATAGCCGAGCGCAATGCGGGCTATACCTTGGCGGGTTTGAGGATCGATGATCGGAGAAATCTGCCAAATCTGTCCTGTCAGCGTCTTGTCTGCACCAACCGGCGTCACTTGCGTGGTGGTACCCACCGACACGTTCGCCAGATCCGCTTCACCAAGCTGCGCCTGCAATTCCATTTCGCCGTCCTGGGCTAACAGGAATAGCGTGCCGCTGCCCTGGGTCACCGTTTGGCCTGGCTCAACATTGCGTTCCAGAACAAAACCCGCCTTGGGTGCGACGATGCTCAGACGACTGTTGCGCGCGCGGCTCTCGTTAAACTGGGCCTGCGCTACCCGCACACGCGCAGCAGCGGCATCACGCGTTGCAGTTAACCGGTCGATATCGGCTTTGGAAATAAATCCCCGATCGACCAACTGCATGGCGCGATCCAGATTCGACTGTGCCAGATTGAGATCGGCGCGAGAAACACCAACCGAGGCCTCGAGGCCTGCCGCTTGTTGGGATTGGACCGAGCGGTCAATACTGGCCATGATCTGACCCTGCTTGACCCAATCGCCAGCGTCGACGTAAACATTGGTTACCCGGCCCCCTTCACCGACCACGCTAACCGCGATTTCCCGGCGCGCTGCCAGCGTTCCGGTCGCATTGATTGTGCGTATAACCTGTTGCTTGCCCGGAGCCATGACCGTGACGGTTGGCGCCTGGCTTGCTGAATCATCCTCGACCGCGCCAGCGCCCACAAAATAATTATAGCCGATATAGGCCAGCAGAAGCGCCACGACGACGACAGCGGCGATAATCAATCGCCGCCGATTTGTGGCACGCGCCTCGGTATCATCTACAATGGCGACATCTTCGCTGGGGATGGTCGATTCATAGTTCATTTGTTCACTCTTCGATCGGGCTCTTATCGCATTTTCACGCTGCAATACACAAAAGAATCGCCGCTTTCCGGGTCATCGGGGTTTTCGTTAGCTGTGTTACATCAATATGGCACCAGCGACAAGCCGGAACAGTATTTGGCAAGTTATTCAAGTCCAGGTTCGATCAACGACCAACGTCGTCATACGAAAGGGCCGATTCGCGAACGAACCGGCCCTCATTTCTGAAAATTGCTTACTCGAAAGCGGGTTTTAACGCACCCGACCACGTTGAACGAGGTTTAAAATCAGCAATAGAACAACCGCGCCGACAAAAGCGGTGAACAAGCCAATGATCGAAAACTGCTGGATGCTTCCGCCAAAACCGAAGTAACCGCCGACAAAATTGCCGATTACCGATCCAATGATCCCGACAATGATGTTCAGGAAAACGCCCATCGAGGCATCACGTCCCATCACCATGCTGGCGAGCCAGCCTGCAACGCCACCAACGATCAATGCAATAATCCAACCCATATATTCCTCCTGATTTTATACGAACGAAAATCACTTACGTTCGTGAATATCGCTACTTATAGAATCATTGCTTCGACTTGAAAGAATAAAAAGAACCGCCGGTGCCAGTCCGACGGTTCTTTCAAAAATTTACGATGGGGTAGTGGCTGGTCAGTATTTTTGCTGACGCTCGTACAAGTCACGATAATGCTGGATTCGCGTGACTCGCAATCCGGGCATGCCGGATCGATCAACCGCCCGCTGCCAGGATGCAAATTCTTCCAGCGAAAGATCATAACGATCGCATACTTCATCCACCGACAGCAAGCCGCCATTGACGGCCGCGACGACTTCCGCCTTGCGACGCACTACCCAGCGAGTGGTACCTGGCTTCGGCAAATCACCGATGGTGAGCGGTTCACCAAGGGGCCCGACAACTTGCGCTGGTTTTATTTTTTGGTTTTCAATCATACTACCCTCAAATTTGCCTTTCGGCATTTTACCCCGTTTCCCGTTACGTCTGGCCTTCGTAAGGGAAGAGATTTTCGATTACCTGAACTGCCAAGGTAAACGTCGTGTTCATATATTCGATTAGTTATGCATATTGTCAGATTCCCGCTGTGCCAAATCCGGGCGAAAGCATCCGGTTTTGAACAATGTTGGTGCCCTTCGGTCGGACAAGTCGGAACGAAACCTGCCCGCAAAAAAAGCCATTCGCTCATCCATGAAGGATGAGCGAGCGGCGTCCTTGATGCCTCGCCGGCTCTGACTGGCAACGCCAAACTCTTGGGCCGACTGACTGGATGCCTGACGGGCAATAGCCCGTTTGAGCAAGGCTTGATGGTCCGCAAAATGAGCGTGACCATCAGCACCGTCTTCACCCGCTATGCATTTGCGGTTCTGGTGGGGAAAGTTCATATCCATAGCCGCTGGTCTAGCAGCGAAAATATAAGCTAGTGTAAAAGGGATGTTCACACCACCTTAGGACAGGTTAAGCAATCCTTCCTTGTATCGTGTCAATCCGTGCCAAATTGGATCACATCAGGGCAAACAGGAGCAAATGCTCGCTGCGCTGGCGCTGAGGCCGGGATTTCTTTAAGGACTGCAATTGATATGACGGATAGAATCAACGGAAATTTTCAGCTCGGTGACGACCTGACCGGCAAGCGCATCGTGGTGGCGATGTCGGGCGGGGTGGATTCGAGCGTTGTAGCGGCGCTGGCGGCGCAAACTGGCGCGGAAACCATTGGTATTACTTTGCAGCTTTATGACCATGGCGAGGCTGTCGGGCGTGTCGGGAGCTGTTGTGCGGGTCAGGACATTCGTGACGCTCGCGCGGTGGCCGACCGGCTTGGCATTGCCCATTATGTATTTGATCATGCCAGCCGGTTCAAGGATTCGGTTATGGATGTGTTCGCCGACGAATATATGGCGGGCCGGACTCCGATTCCCTGCGTGCAGTGCAATATGGGCGTTAAATTTACCGATCTGTTGCAATTGTCCCGGGAACTTGGTGCCGACTGTCTGGCGACTGGTCACTATGTGCGCCGCGTCGCCACGCCAGACGGCGCTCAGTTGCATCGGGCGCTGGATCCAGCGCGTGATCAGAGCTATTTCCTGTTCGCAACCACCCAGGATCAGCTGGATTATCTGCGCTTCCCGCTGGGTGACATGCCCAAGACGCAGGTCCGCGAAATTGCCGAAGACATGGGACTGGCGGTGGCTTTCAAGCCCGACAGTCAGGATATCTGCTTCGTTCCCAATGGCGATTATGCCAGCATCGTCCGCAAGCTGCGGCCGGAAGCTGATGATGATGGCGAGATTGTCCATATCGACGGCACGTCGATGGGGCGGCACAAGGGGCTGATCCATTATACCGTAGGACAACGAAAGGGACTGGAAATTGGCGGTCAGGCCGAGCCGCTCTATGTGATCCGGCTGGAACCGGACACCAAGCGCGTCGTCGTCGGTCCGAAACAGGCCTTGGCGGTTGCCTCGGCTTCGCTGCGCGACATCAACTGGATTGGCGGCGACTATGTCGGCCCGGTCGAGGTAAAGGTTCGCTCGATGGCCAAGCCGACCCTTGCCCGGCTGGAAGGGCAAGAGCTGCAATTCCATAATCCCGAATTCGGTGTTTCTCCGGGCCAGGCGGCAGTATTTTATCACAAGGAACGGGTTTTGGGCGGAGGCTGGATCGACAGCACCGCTGCGGTAGAACAGCAATGGCTTGCGGGAGCGGAGGTCTAGTCTATTCGTCCGCCAGCTGAGCGTCCGTCAGCATGACACAGCCCCATCCTTCACGAAATTCAGCGGTAGCCGATTCGATCAACAGGGCGGACGCCGTAACCCTTTTGCGTTCGTCATCCACTGTCAATCCAATCACCTCCATGCCAGGTTCAAAATCTTTCTGGCAATCCTCGATCTCGCGCCCGCCCAGATAGTGGCAGGAACAGGCTACTCGGGCGCCATAAGCCGTCCCGACATTCAGCTGCCCCTTGAGGAAGGCATAATTATACGCCAGCGCCGCCAACAGGATCAGCAAAAACAGTATCCCGACATACAATGCCACGCGCCATTTGGTCAGCGGCGCTCCAGATGTTTTTTTTACGGTTGCCATGGCGGCTTCTATTGGTGCAACGACAGCGCATGCACAAGATTAAACTCGCTTTGTTGTCGGTCCTTGCGTTTGCCCTTTCCGGCTGCGGGGGCGCTCGCGAACCGGAGCCAGCACCGCAGAAGAATGCGGCGGAACTGGCCTATATCTCGGACTCGAGCCCGATTGCCAAAGGGCGTCTTGATGCTGCTATCGCTCCGCTGTTCGATGATCCGAGAATGGCGGAAACGCGGGCTCTTCTGATAATGTACCGGGGAAAAATCATCGCCGAACGCTATGGCGAGGGTTATGATGAAGACACCAGATTTATCAGCTGGTCGATGGCGAAAAGCTTTACCGGTGCGTTGATCGGCTTTCTTGTCGCGGATGGGCGACTGGTGCTTGATGATCCCGCTCCCGTGCCCGCCTGGCAAAGGCCTGGCGATCCGCGCGGCGAAATCACGCTACGGCACCTGCTCCACATGTCGTCCGGTCTCGATCATACCGAAGTGCCCGAGGCGGGAGGCAAAACTGTCTATGAGGCTGACACCAACCGTATGCTGTTCCTCGATGGTGCGCAGGATACGGCCGCATATGCTGAAGCCCGACCGATGGAGGCCACGGCGGGAGAGAAATTTGAATATAGCACTGCCACCACCATTATTCTTTCCGACATCATCACCCGCACCCTGACCAACAGTTCTGATCCGCTAGTCCGGCGCGATGTCACCTTGCGCTTCATTCGCGGCAGGCTGCTGGAACCTTTGGGCATGGATGGCACCTATCCGGAATTTGATCCCAACGGGACGTTTCTGGGCGGAAGTTTCATTCAGGCCACCGCCCGCGACTATGCCAGGTTCGGAGAGTTTCTACGCCACAACGGCGCCCGCAAAGGTGCCAAACATTTGCCGGTCAGCTGGGTGCAGTTCATGAAGACTTCGTCGGAAAACGACCCGGCTTATGGTGGCCACCTGTGGCTGAACAAAACCCGTCCCGAAGGCCGCAATCAGGTGCTGTTTCCCGACAATGGGCCAGATACGATATTCGCGGCGCTGGGTCATCTGGGTCAGCAGATTGTGGTATCGCCGGAGCAAAAGTTGACGGTGGTCCGGCTCGGTAAGACGCAGGATGATGTTCTGGCGCCGATGAGCGCGCAGATCGGTCGCATCATGGCGCTTTTTCCAGTCGGCAGCTAGCCCTGACCGGCTCAGCCAGGTTAAAGGTTAAAGGTGCCTTGCACGACGGTCACACACTTTCCGCCCAGCCAGGCGCGGTCGCCGTCAAGGCGGCAGTTTACATGGCCGCCGCGTTGGCTCGCTTGGTAAGCGGTGAAGCTGTCGCGGTTCAGTTGCTGGGCCCAATAGGGCGTCAGGACGGCGTGCGCTGAACCGGTCACGCTATCCTCGTCGACGCCGCCACCAGGCACGAAAACGCGGCTGAGTACATCGGTGTCCGTGCCCGGAGCCGTGCAGATAAATTGAGCGTCGCCCAATGCGGCCAGCGCCTTCAAGTCTGGCTTGAGAGCCAGAACGTCATCGGCATTGGCATAGCGCAGTACATTATAGCGTCCTTCGTGATACTGCGTCTCGATCGGGCTGCCGCCGACCAATGCGACAATTTCCGGCAGGTCTTTTGGCGCAGGCGAATAAGCAGGAAGATCCAGCGCATAGCCATCTCCGTCGCGCTCCACCGTCAATATACCGGCTTTTCGGGTCCGAAACGTCACTTGCTGTCTTTCGGGGGCCTGCGACAAGATGATATGGCCACTGGCTAGGGTCGCATGACCGCAGAGCGCGATTTCAATGACCGGGGTAAACCAGCGCAGCTCGTAATCCGCCTCGCCGCTGTCATCCGGCAGATAAAAGGCGGTCTCGGCAAAATTATTTTCCTCGCCGATGGCTTGCAGAACATCGTCATCCAGCCAGGTTTCGAGGCGCATGACCGCCGCCTGATTGCCGGTGAAGGGACGGTCGGCAAAAGCGTCGACATGATAATAGGGCAGATTTGTCATGGGTAGAGCAATCCTTCGGTCCAATCCTCACCGCTGCGAGTGAAGGCGCGCCTTTCGTGCAGCCGGTGCGCCCGATCCTGCCAGAATTCAAATCGGTCCGGCACCAGGCAATAGCCCGACCAGTGCGGCGGGCGAGGGACAGGGCCACCCGCGAACCGCTCCGTCACTTCCTCGAACCGGGCTTCGAAGGTGGCGCGGCTGTCCAGCGGACGCGACTGGTCGGAGGCCCAGGCCCCCAGTTGCGAATCCCGGCTGCGCGTCGCAAAATATTCGTCGGCTGTCGTGTCCAGAACCGGGCGGAGGCTGCCTTCAATCCTGATTTGGCGGCGCAGGCTTTTCCAGTGAAACAAGATCGCGGCAAAGGGGTTTTCGGCGATATCGGTCGCCTTGCGACTTTGCTGGTTGGTGTAGAAAACAAAGCCATGAGGGCCATGACCCTTTAACAATACCATCCGCGCCGCCGGCTGCCCTGCGGCATCGGCGGTGGCAATGGTCATGGCATTGCTGTCATTGATTTCGGTTTCGCGCGCCTCGGCGAACCAATCGTCGAACAGGGAAAAAGGGTCGGTCATGGCGCCGTCTGTAACAGTGTGCGCCCGACCGGCAAAGAAACAAAATTTTGTTCCACGACAAAGAGCCGTTTTCTGCTAAAAGCCGCGCAACAGGGAGGGCATTATGAACTGGGACCTGATATTCACGCTCACCAATAATTATGCGTTGCTGATGTGGTTAATCTTGGCGTTTGCGCCGCGCCGGAAACCGATATTGACCGGACTATTCTATGGCGGTGTTGGGCTCTTGGCATGTACCTATGCGGCCATCATCATCCCGTTGATGACCGGCATGATCGGCGGCGGTAGCGGCGAGGCGCCCGATTTCACCACTCTGTCAGGTGTCCAGCAATTGCTTTCCAGCCCTGGCGGTGCGACAGTGGGATGGATCCACTATCTCGCCTTTGATTTGTTTGTCGGCCTCTGGGTGGCGCGCAATGCGGACAAATACGGGTTTGCACGCTGGCTGCAGATACCTATCCTGCTGTTTGTCCTGATGTTGGGGCCGTTGGGACTGGTTCTCTATCTGCTGCTGCGCTTCACGCGACACAACAAGGTTGCAGAAGCCGTTATACCCGAATAAAACACTAGAGTTGAAAATCCGCGGAAAATTCCAATCTCTGCATGGTAAGGATTTGAAAAAGGCTAAATAATGACCGATCCCTATCAAGCATTGGGTGTTGCCAAGGGCGCAAGCGACAAAGAAATAAAGAGTGCGTATCGCAAGCTCGCCAAGGAACTGCATCCGGATAAGAACAAGGATAATCCCCGAGCGACGGAGCGCTTTTCCGACGTTACCAAGGCTTATGATCTGTTGCTCGACAAGGACAAGCGGGCGCAATTTGACCGTGGCGAGATTGATGCGGAGGGCAATCCGACCGCACCGTTCGGCTTTGGCGGCGGAGGCGGCGGATATCATCGCGGGCCGGCAGGCCAACAGCCAGATTTCGGCAATGCGGGTGCAGATTTCGGCGATATTTTTGAAGGCTTGTTTGGTGGAGGGGGAGGCGGTTCGCCTTTCGGGACCCGCCAGCGCAGCGCACCGCCACCCAAGGGTGCCAATGTCGCCTACCGTCTGAATGTGGAATTCAGTGCGGCTGCAACACTGCAGAAACAGCGCATCACGCTGGAAGACGGCAAAACAATTGACCTCAGCCTGCCCGAAGGTGTCGAAGAAGGCACACAAATGCGCCTGGGTGGCAAGGGTCGAGCGGGTCCGGGCGGCAACGGCGATGCAATTGTAACCATTCATATCAACCGGCACCCTTTTTTCGAGCGCGACGGCGACAATATAAGGCTGGAGCTGCCGATCAGCCTGAAAGAGGCAGTCGAAGGAGCCAAGATCAAGGTTCCGACCGTGGATGGGCCCGTGATGCTGTCCATCCCTACCGGGTCGGATTCCGGCAAGACGCTGCGGCTGAAAGATAAAGGCTTCCACAGCAAGTCCGGGACGCGCGGTAATCAGCTGGTCACGTTGATGATCACTTTACCGGACAACGACAAAAAGCTGGCAGAATTTGTCAAAGACTGGAATCCGAAAGACAATCCCCGCGCCAGCATGGGTGTGTAGGTTTGTCCCGGAACCCCCTGTCTGAACTGTCCCCCGAAGCCCGGCGTCAGGAAAAGGGTGAGTCAGGGCAACCCGCCAAGAGAGCCGGCGAAAATTTGGCCGACGAAAGTCCGGTCCGCCGGGCCTTCATCATTCTCGAGCGCACGGCCGTTGGTGTCTATCATGATGGTTTCACCTTCGCTGGCAATTTCGCGTATATGGCGCTGCTGGCGGTTTTTTCCTTCTTTATCATCGCGGCAGCTATTGTGGGAGGTTTTGGCCAGACCGACGTGGGCACCGAATTTGTCGAGGCCTTTTTGGTCACGGTCCCTCCTTCTGTGGCTAGCGCGTTGCACGATCCGATCAGCGACGCGATGACCGCACGAACTGGGCCGCTCTTGTGGTTGAGTGCGATCATCGGACTGTGGACGACAACCAGCCTGATTGAGACAATCCGCGAAATCCTGCATCGCGCTTATGGTGTCGAAGCGCAGCGCGCTTTCTGGGAATATCGTCTCACCTCTATCGTGTTGATCCTTTTCTCGGTATTTTTTGCGATGCTGGCGCTCAGTGCGCAGTTTATCGTAGCCGGTATCAGCGGTTTTTTGGGCACCTATTTTCCGCTGGTGCAGACCGACGCCCTTTGGCTCTCGCTTTCCAACGCGATTCCATTTTTCGTTCTGTTCGCCACGCTTTATCTCCTGTTTCGCCTGCTTACACCCCGGCAATATCGGCCGCGCCAATATCCCAAATGGCCGGGCGCGGTGTTCATCAGCGGCTGGTGGTTGGTGATAACGGGCCTGTTGCCGGTTTTCCTGAAATATGCCGCCAATTATCAGCTTACCTATGGCAGTCTCGCCGGGGTGATTATTACGCTCGTTTTTTTCTATCTCGTCGGCCTTGGGATGGTGATCGGAGCGGAAATCAATGCCGCACTTGCGGAACGACCCTGGAGAAACGGCATTAGCGAATGATCCGCTGGAAAATCATCTGGATAGCGTTTATCACCTCGGATTATCTGATTGCAGGAGACTGGGGCGATGACTGAGTTAATGAAAGGCAAGCGAGGCCTGATCATGGGGCTTGCCAACAACAAGTCACTGGCCTGGGGAATTGCTCAGCGCTTGGCAGAACAAGGTGCGGAACTGGCGATCAGCTATCAGGGCGAGGTAATGGCCAAGCGCGTCCGGCCGCTGGCCGAACAACTGGGCTGTGATTTTCTGCTCGACTGCGACGTCAGCGATATGGACCAGCTCGACGCAACATTTGCCGAAATCGAAAAGCGCTGGGGCAAAATGGATTTTGTCGTTCATGCGATTGGCTTCACCAATAAGGAAGCCCTGCGCGGGAAATATTTCGACGTGACCCTCGATGATTTCCTGATGACCATGAATATCAGCGTTTACAGTTTTACCGCGGTCGCAAAGCGCGCTGCCGCGCTGATGAGCGCAGGCGGATCGATGCTCACCTTATCCTATTATGGTGCGGAAAAAGTGATCCCGCACTATAATGTCATGGGCGTGGCGAAAGCGGCACTGGAAGCCTCGGTCAAATATCTCGCAAATGATGTTGGTCCCGATGGAATCCGGGTGAACGCGATCTCTGCTGGACCGATCAAAACCTTGGCCGCTTCCGGCATCGGCGACTTTCGCTATATATTGAAGTGGAACGAACTTAATGCGCCGCTCCGCCGCAACGTGACGATTGATGACGTGGGCGGTTCCGCGCTCTATTTCCTGTCTGACCTTTCCGCTGGTGTCACCGGCGAAACCCATCATGTTGATGCAGGCTATCATACCGTTGGCATGAAGCAGGAAGACGCACCTGATATCGCGCTGGATTGATTCGTAGCGACTATTGGCAAACGGCTTTTTGCCAGCAGAATTGAATATATAACCGCGGAGAGCGAGTTTGAGTTTCAACACATTTGGTCACGTTTTTCGATTTTCGACCTGGGGGGAGAGCCACGGGCCTGCACTGGGTGCGGTGGTAGATGGCTGCCCGCCGGGACTGGCCCTGAGCGAAGCGGATATTCAACCGTTTCTCGATGCCCGTAGACCTGGACAGTCCAAATATACCACCCAGCGACAAGAGCCGGATCAGGTTAAGATTCTGTCCGGTGTGTTCGATGGCAAAACCACCGGTACGCCGATTTCACTGATAATCGAGAATGTCGATCAACGCTCCAAGGACTATAGCGACGTTGCCAAGGCCTATCGCCCAGGCCATGCCGATTATGCTTATGATCAGAAATACGGATTTCGCGATTATCGCGGCGGCGGACGGTCAAGCGCGCGGGAAACGGCGGCGCGAGTGGCTGCAGGCGCCGTTGCCAGGCTGGCGATACCGGAAGTTTCGATCCGGGCATGGGTCGCTGAAATTGGCGGTGATGCGATCGATCAGGCGAATTTCGATGCCCGCGAAATTGGCAACAACCCGTTTTTCTGCCCGGATCCGGTGGCTGCCAAACGTTGGGAATCGCTGGTCGATGGCGCGCGCAAAGATGGCAGCAGCCTTGGCGCGATCATTGCTTGTGAAGCGATTGGCGTACCGGCAGGTTGGGGGGCTCCGGTATACGCCAAGATGGACAGCGAGATTGCCGCCGCGATGATGACGATCAACGCGACCAAGGGGATTGAAATCGGCGACGGCTTCGCTGCTGCCCGACTGCGCGGCGAAGAAAATGCCGATGCCATGCGTCCGGGCGCAAACGGGCCTGAATTTCTCGCCAACCATAGTGGCGGTACGGCTGGCGGAATATCCACCGGCCAGCCGCTCTACTGCCGGGTGGCGTTCAAGCCAACCAGCTCCATTCTGACGCCGGTGGCGACGATCACGCCAGCAGGGGAAGCGACCGAAATATCGACCAAGGGCCGTCATGATCCCTGTGTCGGGATCAGAGGCGTTCCGGTTGTGGAGGCGATGATGGCGCTGGTGCTGGCCGATCAGAAATTGCTCCATCGGGCGCAATGTGGATGAATAATGTGTGGCAAGTATCGGCGCGTTCATATGCGATTCTCCGCCGGATGTGGATTAAGAATCGAAAATTGCGGCTGGCCGCCGATGTCCTGAATCCATATTTTTGGAAACTCAAGGCCCATTGTAGCACGGCTTCATATGCCCAGTGGAAGGATGCGCCTGATCCATGATTGATCTGATCCTTCATATCATCGATGAATATATTCAGGCCCACAAGGCGATCATAGGTCTTGTTATCCTGGGTTTTCTGTTCGCTGGCTTCATCATGGAGCGCTTTCCCGCAGCAGTGGTCGCAGTACTCGGTGCCTGCATGTTCCTGTTCCTCGGGATCATTGATTCCGATGGGCTGTTTTCCGTCTTTTCGAACACCGCGCCGATCACCATTGCCGCGATGTTCATTCTGTCGGGCGCGTTGCTGCGAACCGGGACCATCGATGCCATTGCCGGTTTCATCATCAAAAGGGCTAAGCACCACCCCAAGCTCGCGGTCGCGGAAATGTTTCTGGGAGCCTTTGTCGCTTCGGCCTTTATGAACAACACGCCGGTGGTGATCGTCTTGATTCCAATCATTCTCCGCCTCTCGCGCGCAACGGGATTCTCGTCGAAGAAACTGCTCATCCCGCTCAGTTTTATCTGTATCCTGGGCGGCACAACCACGCTGATCGGCACCTCGACGAACCTCATCGTCGATGCGGTTGCGCGAGATCAAGGTCTGGCGGGATTCGGTATTTTTGAGATCACGCCTTATGGCCTGATCGCGGCTGTCGCGGGTACGATCATGATGGTATTGTTCAGCAGCTGGCTACTTCCCAGTGGCCAGGTCAAGGGTCAGTTTGACAGCAGCGATGAGAGCGATTTCCTCACAGAACTGACAGTTCGCACCCGGGCCTCTGTGATTGACAAGAAGCTTGCCGCCGTCCCCGAATTGCGACGGGCAGGGATTGAGGTGACGGCGGTAAAACGCCTGAGCAGCTATATCCGCCATGACCTCGACTACCACGAGCTGCGGGCCGGCGACCGGATCGTCGTGCAACTGGATCTTGCCGAACTGATTTCGCTGCGCAAATCGGAAGATTTCAAGGTCGGCATTGTTCACAAGGGCGATGTTGGGCCGCTTGGCGAGGAACTGGTTGAAGCTACGGTGGCACCAAGCCACCCGAGCATCGGCAACCGTCTGTATGACATTCCGTTTCTGTCGCAGCTCAATGTCCGGATTCTGGGCATGACGCGCTATCGCAACCTGCCGCGTTCGGACCTGACCAACGCACGCATTCACGCCGCCGACCGGTTGCTGGTGACGGGCTCCAGCGAAGACATCAACCGCATGTACCAGAATCCCAATCTGTTCGGGGTCGGGCATACAAAGATTCGTGCCTTTCGCCGCGATCGTGCCCCGATTGCGATCGGAGCTCTCGTGGCCGTTGTTGTGCTTGCCGCCTTGAATATCATTCCTCTGGCTGTGGCTGCAATTCTTGCCGTGGGTGCCATTCTGCTTGCCCGCTGTATCGATGCCGAAGAAGCCTGGGGCTCGATTGACGGCAATGTTCTGGTGCTGATATTCGGGATGCTGGCCGTTGGCTTGGGCCTCCAACAGGCGGGTAGCGTCGATCTGATTGTCGCTGAATTGACACCCTTCTTGCGAGAGGTCCCGCCTTGGGGGTTGGTCTTTGCAATTTACGTGCTGTCGGTGGTGATGACCGAAATCGTGACCAATAATGCGGTCGCCATCATCATCACACCGATCGCCATTGCGCTGGGCAATGATCTGGGTGTCGATCCCCGACCGCTCGTCATTGCGGTGATGTTCGCGGCCTCCGCCAGCTTCGCGACCCCAATTGGCTATCAGACCAATACGCTGGTCTATGCCGCTGGCAATTACCGGTTCACCGACTTCTTCAAGGCCGGGATTCCGCTGACCTTTGGGGTTGGACTCTCGACCTGCCTGGCGATTAGCTTCTGGATGTAGTGCGGCGCTAAAGGCTTGCCGCGCCCTCTTGCTGACGATAGGCATGGGCTGGGAATAATATCGGGGAAAATCGCATGCTGGCATTCTGGTTCAAGATTCCGCTGTGGCAGCGTGTGATAGCGGCGCTGATCCTCGGTGTGATCACCGGGCTTCTCTGGGGCCCCGAATCGGAAACCATCAAATGGATCGGCGATTTCTTCATCAAGTCGATCAAGATGCTGGTCGTGCCGCTGATTTTCTTCTCGCTCGTTGCAGGTGTGGCTGCTTTGGGCGATCTCAAGAAGCTGGGCAGTGTCGGTGGGCGGGCGATGGTTCTGTTCGTTATCACCGGTCAGATTGCGGCGTGGCTTGGCCTTGCCCTTGGCACGTTTTTCCAGCCCGGTAACGGCGTCGATACCAGCGCGATTGAGATGGGTGCTACGCCCGAACCCAATCAAACCACCGCCGTCGACATGATCCTGTCGATTGTGCCCGACAGTCCGGTGCAGGTCATGGCCGATGTCAATGTGCTGCCGCTGATCGTCTTTGCGCTGCTCATCGGTATCGGCATTTTGATGGCCAAGGAAGACGGCAAACCGCTGGCAAAGATTTTCGATAGCGGCGCGGTTGTCATGCAGAAAGTTACGATGATCGTGATGGAATTGACGCCCTTTGGCGTGTTTGCGCTGATGGCATGGGTTGCGGGTACATTGGGTACCGATGCCCTGATATCACTCGCGCAACTGGTCGGGCTCAACTATATTGGTTGCTTGCTGATTATTGGCGTTGTCTACTCGGCGATGATCAAGTTTATCGCGAAGCTGCCGGTGATCGATTTCTTCCGCGGGATTATTGATGCGATTGCGGTCAGTTATTCCACCGCTTCCTCCAATGCGACTCTGCCGGTCACTCTGCGATGCGTTGAACGAAATTTGGGGGTAAGCAATTCGGTAGCCAGCTTTGTGGTTTCGCTCGGCGCGACGATCAATATGAACGGCACCGCGATGTACCTTGGCCTGGCGACGTTGTTCGGGGCGCAGATTTTTGGCGTCGACCTGACCTTTGGTGATTATGTCCTCATCTCGATTACCTCGACCCTCGGGGCGATTGGCGCGGCCGGCATTCCGGGCGCAGGCCTGATCATGATGGCGCTGGTCTTTGGCAGCGTCGGCGTACCGCTCGAAACCATTGCCTTTGTTGCTGGCGTAGATCGGATCATGGACATGATGCGCACCACAACCAATGTCTCGGGCGACGCGGCCGTAGCTGTGACGGTGGCGGCGATGACGGGCGAGCTCGACCGTGAGGAAATGATTTCTGCGGACGATGTTTAGGAAAGGCTAGTAGGGTGGCAACTGTTTGGCGCGCTGTACTTTAGCGGCTTCGGCCCACCAGCGGAGGTCATCTGCAAATTTCGGGAAATTGCGCTCCAGTCGCTGGCCATCATCGCCGACAGGCGAACCGGTTTCGTCAAAAGCCTTATGTACACCACCCAGCGCCAAGGGCGTAGATGTGACAACCATTCCCATTTCTCCAAGTATTGCCCGCCAGTGCATCATCGCACGCATGCCGGCGAACGGCCCGGCGGAATAGCTGGCAATCGCCGCCGGCCTCCAGAACCACTCTTCCAAAAAATGGTCGGTAAGATTTTTCAGACCTGGTTGAACGCCCCAATTATATTCACCGGCGACAAACACAAAGGCATCTGCTTCTCTGATGGTCGATGCGACTTTTTCCATCGCTTCTGGAGCGGTGCCCTCTGGATACTCCTTGTACATGCGGTCAAGCATGGGGAGCCCAACTTCCTGCGCATCGATCAGGTCGACGCGGTCTCCGTCGTCTTGGAAGGTTTGAGCCAGATAACGGGCATAGCTGATACCGTTGCGATCTTGTCGATAGGAACCGTAAAAAACTGCAATATGCACTTCAATGCCCTCCTGCCGTTAATCCGCGAACGGATCCGTCACCAAAATCGTATCTTCGCGCTCTGGCGAGGTTGACACCAATGCCACCGGACACTGGATCAGTTCCTCGACCCGCCGGATATATTTGATTGCCTGCGCCGGCAAATCGGCCCAGCTGCGCGCGCCGGCGGTGGTTTCGTTCCAGCCTTCCATCGTTTCGTAAATCGGTGTGACCGCTGCCTGGTCCTGATGATGCGGTGGCAGATAGTCGTAGGTGACACCATTCAGATCATAGCCGACACAGATTTTCAGCTCTTCAAAACCGTCGAGCACATCGAGCTTGGTCAGTGCAATGCCAGCCACGCCGGATACGGCGAGAGCCTGCCGCACGAGCACCGCATCGAACCAGCCGCAACGCCGCTGGCGACCGGTGACGGTGCCAAATTCATGGCCGCGTTCGCCGAGCCGCTGGCCGATTTCATCATCCAGTTCGGTCGGGAAGGGTCCCGAACCGACGCGCGTTGTGTAAGCCTTGGTGATGCCGAGCACATAGCCGGTGCCGGACGGGCCGATACCGGAGCCGCCAGCAGCGGTGCCGGAAATCGTGTTCGAGCTGGTAACAAAGGGATAGGTGCCATGATCGACATCAAGCAGCACACCTTGGGCGCCTTCAAACAAGATACGCTTGCCATCGCGGCGCGCTTCGTTGAGCCGTTTCCAAACCGGTTGGGCATATTGCAGCACGCTGTCGGCAATTTCCTTCAGGTCGTTGAGCAACCGCTCGCGGTCGACGGGCGGTTCGCCGAAGCCCGCACGCAGCGCGTCATGGTGGGCGCACAGCCGGTCAAGTTGCGGTCCGAGATCATCGAGATGGGCGAGGTCGCAGACACGGATCGCGCGGCGGCCGACCTTGTCTTCATAGGCCGGCCCAATGCCGCGCCGGGTCGTGCCGATCTTGCCCTTGCCGCTGGCATCTTCCCGCATCGCATCGAGGTCGCGGTGGATCGGCAGAATCAGCGGGCAGGTTTCGGCAATGCCGAAATTGTCGGTATTGATGGTGACACCCTGGCTTTCCAGCTTCTTGATCTCGTCGCGCAAATGCCAGGGATCAAGCACGACGCCGTTGCCGATGATCGACAATGCGCCCCGCACGATGCCGGACGGTAGCAGCGAGAGCTTGTAGACCGCGCCATCGACAACCAGCGTATGGCCCGCGTTATGTCCGCCCTGGAAGCGGACCACAACGTCGGCGCGTTCGGACAGCCAGTCGACAATCTTTCCCTTGCCCTCATCGCCCCATTGCGCGCCGATTACCGTTACATTGGCCATATTAGAGTCTTTCTTATAAGGGTTCCGGCTGATCGCCGTTCAATATGTGCGAGCAACCAAGCGCCTGCGCTTCATCGGTTTCCGAAAGCGCTGCCACGGTGCGCCAGCCTGTTTCGCGCAGCTTTGCGGCGGCGGTTCGGTCATGTCCAAGCGGCAAGAATATCTGGTCGCTGGTCTTTGCCCCAAAACCGGCATTGATCAGCGGATCAGGATATAGAGAGAAACCGACTGCGGCTTCGGCTTCGCCATCGGCGTGAGCGATCACATAACTGCCGCCACGGCCCAGAGCGCCGATGAAGCTCTCAGCATAAAGCGTGAAGCCAAACCAGTTCTGATATTCAAAACCATGGCGCTCGGTCGGGTCCAGTGTGAGGTCGGCCTTTCCCCTAATGCTCTCGGCAATCTGCGCAACACCATCCAGTCTGGAACCAAGTAGTCCGTCACCGTCAAATGCACGCAGCTTTGCCATCGCCTCATCAAACGGGCCGGTTGCCTCGATTAGAGGCAGATAGCCGGTTGCACCCATGGCCTTGAGGCCACCGGCATCCTTCATATCCAGCTCGCCGCGCACTTCGGCAAGCTGCGCCTGGTTCAATGGCAATGGTCCAGCCGCCAAAATGTCGATCAGATCGGGCATGGTGAAGTCCACAGTGATACCGGAGACACCGGCTCGTTCGAGCGCTGCGATCGCCACAAAGACAATCTCGCAGGCAGCAATAACGCTGTCGGTACCAATCAGTTCGGCGCCAATTTGCAACCGACTGCGTTCGGGTTGCAATTGCCCGGAACGCAATTTCAATACTTGCCCCGAATAGCTGAGCCTGAGCGGGCGTGGCCGTTCCGCAAGGCTGGTCGAGGCAATGCGCCCGATTTGCATCGTCATGTCGGGGCGTAAAGCCAATGTGCGCTGGGAAATCGGGTCGACAAGGCGGATCAAGTCGCTTCGGGATCCGCCCTGCATCCGTTGGGTCAGACCATCTTCATATTCAGCCAGCGGCGGCGTGACTCGCGCATAGCCATGGCTGGCCAGTGTATCTAGGACATCGCGTTCCAGTCGCGAGGCCGCCTCGGCATAAGGCGGCAGCGCGTCATGAAACCCTTCGGGCAAGAGATTGGATGGCTTTTGCATGGCTCTGCTCCATAGCCCAAGCACAGGCTCAGGCCATCCTTTTTCTTGGGTCTGTTGCTATCGAATCAAAACTTCAGGGCCTTGACCGTCTTCACGCCTGGGAGCTGGCATATGGACCAGAGCACGGTCTCTTCCACCGGCGAATCGATAGACAGCAACAGAACGGCCTCGCCGCCCGGTGCATCGCTGCGACGACCCAGGTGGAACGTGCCGATATTGACGCCCGCTGCGCCGAGTGTCGAGCCGACGCTGCCGATAAAGCCGGGCTGATCCTGGTTGACGATATAAAGCATATCACCCTCCAGATCGGCCTCGACCTTGATCCCGAACATTTCAACCAGTCGCGGACCGGAAGATCCGAACAGCGTGCCCGCAACCGACTTTTCGCCTTCGTCGGTGGTCACCGAAACCCGGACCAGCGTGTGATAGTCGCCTTCGCGCTCATGGCGGATTTCGCGGACATCAAGACCGCGTTCCTTTGCCAGATAGGGCGCGTTGACCATGTTCACCGTGTCGCTATAGGCTCGCATCAGGCCGGCCAACACTGCTGCTGTAATCGGTTTCTGATCGAGTTCGGCCGCCGCGCCTTCCACTTCAACCGCAACGCCCTTGATCTGGTCGGCCGCTAGCTGGCCAACCAGAGACCCCAATTGGGTGGCAAGCGCCATATAGGGTTTCAGCTTCGGTGCCTGTTCTGCCGAAAGGCTGGGCATGTTGAGTGCATTTTCGACACCGCCATTGACCAGATAGTCGGCCATTTGCTCGGCCACTTGGATCGCGACATTGACCTGGGCTTCGCTGGTGGAGGCGCCGAGATGGGGCGTGCAAATGAGGTTGGGAGCGCCGAACAACGCATTTTCTTTGGCTGGTTCCTGCGCAAATACGTCGAGCGCTGCACCGGCGACATGGCCAGATTCCAGGGCTTCCTTCAAGGCGGCCTCGTCGATCAGGCCGCCGCGCGCGCAGTTGATGATGCGGACGCCGGGTTTCGTTTTCGCCAGCGCTTCGGCGGACAGGATATTGCGCGTCTGGTCGGTGAGCGGCGTGTGCATGGTGATAAAGTCGGCGCGGGCGAGAAGGTCGTCCAGCGAGACTTTCTCGACACCCATTTCGACGGCACGTTCCTCGGTCAAAAACGGATCATAGGCGACGACCTTCATCCGCAGGCCGATGGCGCGTTCAGCCACAATCGAACCGATATTGCCGGCGCCGATCAGACCCAGCGTCTTGCTGGTCAGTTCGACGCCCATGAATTTGGATTTTTCCCATTTGCCCGCCTGGGTCGAAGCGTCGGCCGAGGGCAGCTGGCGAGCAAGAGCGAACATGAGGGCGATCGCATGCTCTGCAGTGGTAATGCTGTTGCCGAACGGTGTGTTCATGACCACAACACCTTTGGCAGAAGCTGCCGGGATATCGACATTGTCGACGCCGATACCGGCGCGGCCAACCACTTTCAAATTGGTCGCAGCGGCTAATATTTCTGGTGTGACGGTGGTCGACGAACGAATGGCGAGACCATCATATTCGCCGATGATCTTCATCAGCTCTTCCGGTGTCTGTCCGGTGATTTCGTCGACTTCGCAGCCCCGCTCGCGGAAGATTTCGGCGGCCTTGGGGTCCATTTTATCAGATATCAGTACTTTTGGCATATTCTGGATTCCTTCTCGGGATTGTCAGGCCAGCGCAGGGCGGCCTCCAAACCAATATATATATAGGACATGGCTTTTGGCCCCGGCGAGTGCCGGGGCGCCTCAAAAGCTAGGAAAGTTCGGATTTCACCTGGGCAAAGGCCCATTCGATCCAGCTCAATAGCCGACGAATATCTTCTTCCTCGACGGTCGATCCGCACCAGATGCGCAGCGACGGCGGCGCGTCGCGATAGCCGTTGAAATCGTAGGCAACGTCCATTTTTTCCAGCATGCCGGCGATCTTTTTGGGGACGGATGCTTTGGTATCATCATCGAGACTATCGTACCAGTCGCCCTGAAACACCATGCAGACCCCGGTGTTGGTCCATTTCGCCGGATCGCTGACCATGTTGCGCATCCACGGCGTGGCGGCAATCCAGTCATGGACGATCTGGGCGTTGCGGTCGGCGCGGGCGTGCAGTTCCGGCAATCCGCCGATCGACTTGGCCCACTCCAGCGAAGTGATATAGTCTTCGGTTGCCAGCATCGACGGTGTGTTGATCGTCGCGCCTTCAAAAATTGCCGTGTTGAGCTTGTCGCCCTTTTTCACCCGGAAGATTTTCGGCAGCGGCCAGGACGGCGAGTAGCTTTCGATCCGTTCCACCGCGCGTGGGCTGAGGATCAGCATGCCGTGGCCGGCTTCCGATCCCATGACTTTCTGCCAGCTGTAGGTGGTTGCATCTAGCTTGGCCCAATCCATCGGCTGGGCAAAGACGGCGCTGGTCGCGTCGTTGATGGTCACGCCTTCGCGGTCATCGGCGATCCAGTCGGTATCGGGAATTTTTGCGCCCGAAGTCGTGCCGTTCCAAGTGAAGACAATATCGTCTCCCTTGTCGATCGTGGTCAGGTCTGGGATTTCGCCATAGTCAGCGTCGAGCACAGTAAGATTGTCAAGCTTCAGCTGTTTTACAGCGTCCTGGATCCAGACATTGCCAAAGCTTTCCCATGCCGCGACCGTAACCGGACGCGCACCGAGCATGTTCCACATCGCCAGTTCAACTGCGCCGGTGTCGGAGGCCGGGACAATGCCGATGAGATAGTCATCGGGGATGCCAAGCAGTTCGCGGCTCAGGTCGATAGCATATTTCAGCCGGGCTTTGCCGGTGGCGCTGCGGTGCGAGCGTCCCATAGCGATGGTGTTGATTTTATCGAGAGACCAGCCGGGGAATTTGGCGGTCGGACCCGAAGAGAAATTCGGGCAGTCAGGACGCAATTCTGGCGTCGGTATAGTCGTATCAGTCATTTTAACGCTTCTCCTTACAGAGAGCTCGCGCGGCGTTGGGACCGCGTGGCCCGGCGCCGCTTTGTATGGTGCGGCGCAGCATGTCAAGCGCGTTTCTGGTTGCGAATGATACCGGCTATTTTTTTCGAAACAAAATTTCTCCGCGGCGCGAAACAAGAAGTTTTTCTAAGGAAACGGGATGGAAATAGGCTTCTACCCGGACTCCTTCAGGGGTGGTGCCATAGACTTCATAACAGCCGCCATCGACCTTGGACTTCTTGATCGTCCAGCCTTGTTTGATCAGGCTGGCCTCCAAATCCGCTCGCGTTTTCCAGCCCGATTGCGGTCCGGCTTCGCAGCTCATCTTGCCAGTAGCCAGAGCGGGCGCGGACATAGCTGCAGTCGCCAAAATAGCGGCTGCGGCGGCGGGCAAAAGCGAATTTTTCATTTCAAACGTCTCCAAGGCTAGTCGGTTGGTAGCGATTCGTTTGGTGGCAATAGGTAATTGCATTTGGCATATATGATAATGCCTCGCAATAATTCCAATGCCAAAAGCCGGATAAACTGCGCTGAAGAAACAGCGACGCCGTCATCTGGTTCGTACCGACATGTAGCCAGTATCGATTGGTCAGGCTTGCGAGCTTTTGTCTGCGATGCGCATTAGTCCGATGTTAACCATCTTCTGCCACATCAACAAATATGAGAATCTCGAATGAAGTGGCGCGATCGATGCGCGGTATGATTGCGTTGGCAGCATTTTCCGTGCTGCTTAGCGCTTGCGGTGCCATACCGGGTGGACGAGGAGAGCAGGCACAGCGCCCCTCATCATCCGCCGGTCTCGGTGTATTTGATCCCAGCCCTTCCGCTCGCCAGTGTTTCAGTGACCTCAACAAGGCCAATGTCCGTTTTTCTCCGTTGCCCAACCGCCAGTTCGGTGGCGGTTGTAGTCAGATCGACAGTATCAAGCTGCTCGATGTCGGTGCTGATGTTACCAACCTGGGACCCGTTAAATGCGAACTTGCTGGCAAATTTGCGGCCTGGACGGAATATGCGGTCAAACGCGCCGCGCGGCAATATCTCGGTAGTGATCTCAAGCGGATTGAAACCATGGGCAGTTACAGTTGTCGCAATATCGCCGGATCCGGTAAATTGTCGGAACATGCGCACGCCAATGCGATTGATGTGTCTGCCTTTGTGCTCACCGACGGCCGCCGGATTACGGTTGAGAATAACTGGAAAAGCGGTCGCCGGGAAATGCAGTTCCTGACCGCCATCCATGACAGCGCCTGCAAGCGTTTCGGAACCGTTCTCAGCCCCAATTACAACGCCGCTCACCGCGACCATTTCCATCTCGATATGAGCGGTAACGGATATTGCAGATAGCGGAATAAGGGCTCTGGTCAGTCCCAAACCTTTGCTCTAGGGCGAAGTCATGACCAACAAAGATCTCCACGACCGTCGCTTTTACCGTGCCAAGCAGGAAGCCGAATTTGCTGAAAAGGCAGAAATCGGGACGGCTCAGACTCGCGATCCGGCCTATCGACTGGCGTTTCAGGATACCGAATTCTTGCTCCGCGAAGAACTTCGCCCCGTGCGTTTCCAGCTTGAACTGCTGAAGCCCGAGATGCTGCTCGACGAAGCCGGCATTGGTTCGACATTGGTGATGTACGGGTCTGCCCGTATCCCCGAGCCGAGCAAGGCCGATGCGCTGATCGAGCTGGCGGCAGACGAAGAATCGCGAAAAATCGCCGAGCGGTTGAAAGAGAAAGCCAAATATTATGACGAAGCGCGCGAACTCGCGCGGCTGGCGAGCGCTTGCGGCATCTCGGAGAATGGCAAGCGAGATTTTGTTGTCTGCTCCGGCGGCGGTCCGTCGATCATGGAAGCCGCCAATCGCGGGGCTGCCGATGCGGGCAAGGAGTCGATCGGGCTCAATATCGTGCTGCCGCATGAACAGGCGCCCAATGAATATGTGACGCCGTCGCTGAGTTTTCAGTTCCACTATTTCGCACTGCGCAAGATGCACTTCCTGCTCCGTGCCAGAGCGGTCGCGGTGTTCCCGGGCGGCTTCGGCACGCTGGACGAATTTCTGGAGCTGGTCACTCTCGTGCAGACCGGCAAGATGGAAAAACTGCCGATCTTGCTATTCGGTGAAGCCTTCTGGAACCGGGTGATCAATTTCGAGGCGCTGGCCGAGGAAGGCACGATCAGCCGCAAGGATCTTAATCTGTTCCAGTTCGTCGAAACCGCCGACGAGGCCTGGGACATCATCCAGCGCTTTTACGGGCTCAGCTGTCCCTGACGCAACCGTCCAGCGGGTTACTCGGCTGGTACTGCTGCTACAGCTTCCGGTGCTGCAGTTTCTGCCGCCGCTTCGTCGCCAACAACTCCAGCTTCATCACCTTCAACCGGGGTCTCTTCGACAACCGGTGCAGCCGGCAGTGGCAAATTCGAACCCTGCGCGTTTAGATAGACCATCAGATTGGCCCGGTCTTCCGCCTTGCCGAGACCGGCAAAGGTCATCTTGGTGCCATCGGCATATTTACGCGGCGAGGTCAGCCAGGCGTTCATGCTGGTCCAGTCCCAGTTGCCCGGGATGCTTTTCAGCGCATCGCTATAGGCAAATCCGGCGACATGGCCGTGCGGCTTGCCCATGGATGCCCAAAGGTTCGGACCGATGCCATTGGCACCGCCCTGATTGATGGTGTGGCAGGCGGCGCATTTGCCGAAGACTTTTTCACCGGCAGCGATATCAGCCGTTTGCAGCAGGGTTTCGATCGAAGGGCCGGCGTCAGCGCCAGCATCGGCGGTTTCCACGCCTTCGATCACATAGCCCATGACTTCGGGGCGCTCGTGCTTGCCAGCGTGAAAATATTTGCCGCTGACAATCGAAAAGCCGAGGGCAGCGATGCCGCCAGCCAGCACCCAGCCTGCAATGGTATTATTGTTGCTCATATATTGTCTCAAACCCCTGAGTGAGCGGCGGCCACGGGCCTGCCAAATTTGTGCTGTCTGTAAAGAGGGGGACGGAGCAACGCAAGGCCTCAATTGCCGGAAATTGCATGGGGCCGGTCGGCAAATGCGCCGCTTGCCGAGCGGCAGGCGAGTTCGCTCTTGCCCCGCCGCGTCCGCTTCGACTATCGGAGCAGCGCAGAAGAGGGACGAGATGGACAGTTTTCCGAAAAACGCTCTGGGTATGGTCAGGAAGATGACCGAAAAAGGCGCTGAACAGCCGGAAAAGGCGATTGCCTTTCAGGGCGCTCCGGGCGCCAATTCGCATCTCGCCGCGCTCGATTATGCGCCGGACGGCCTGCCGGTTCCCTGCTTTGCGTTCGAGGATGCGATCGATGCGGTCAAACATGGCACGGCGGGTTGCGCGATCATTCCGATCGAAAACTCGCTGAACGGTCGGGTTGCCGATATCCATTTTCTGCTGCCCGAATCGGGCCTGCATATCGTCGACGAATATTTCATGCCGATCCAGCACTGCCTGATGGCGCAATCCGCCAACGCCGAAGTCCATACGGCGATGAGTCACCCGCAAGCGCTCGGCCAATGCCGCCATTATCTGCGCAAGCGCGGCATCATCCCGGTGGCCTATGCCGACACCGCCGCTGCTGCCGCCTTTGTCGCCCAGCATGATGATCCCCATGCCGCAGCCATCGCACCCCGGCTGGCCGCGCAAATATACGGCCTCGAACCGATCGCCGATGCGATCGAGGATGCGCCCAACAATATCACCCGCTTTGTCGTTCTCGCCCCGAAGGCGGCGATACCGGAAGCCAATGGCCCGTTGATGACGACCTTCATTTTCGAGGTCAAAAACATCCCTGCCGCGCTGTACAAGGCGCTGGGCTGTTTCGCCACCAATGGCGTCAACATGACCAAGCTGGAAAGTTACCAGCAGGGCAGCAGCTTTGCCGCGACCGAATTTTTCGCCGACATTGAGGGAGCCCCCGGTGATCCGGCGATCGACCGTGCGCTTGCCGAACTCGCCTTCCACTGTAACAAGGTGCGGATGCTCGGCACCTATCGGCAGGCGCGAGCAAGGGCCGCCATGGAATAACCGGCTCGCTCCGGACATTTTCAGCCGTTCGACGATTCGACGTCATTGCCGAACAGGACGATCATCACCCCGAGCATCGCCAGCAGGACGAAGCCCACCCCCTTGAGCCGGTTGCCCTTGATCAGAAAGGCGCGCCGCGCGGCGATCACCGATTGCAGCGTGTAATAGAGCGCAAAGGCGCGGCTGGCATAAGCGATGATCTGGAAGATATTGACGCTCCAGGTCAGGAACAGGCCGATTCCGACCAGGATCACATAGCCGGTGCGGGCCTTGATATGGCCCTTGGTCAGTTCCTCGACCAGCCCGCCGGAACCGCTGGTATCGGCGATCGCAGCGCTGAATTGCGCCGCCAGCGCCGCGGCGACCAGCAGCAATGGCAGGATCGGGGTGATGATCCCCATCATGTCGATAATCGCGGTCTCGGTGAGGGCAAATTGCTCGCGCTCGAAACTATAGGCGAACAGGCCGATATAGATCATGTAGATCACCGCGCTGACGACCTGGGCGAGGCGCATCGACTTGATCCGGGTGGCGGCGTCATAATTCCGACCGAGATAGCGCGAAGTTTCAAAACCCTGCACGGTGATGATCAGGCCGAAGGCCAGCGTGATTGCCGGCCAGCCGGAGAGCATCGGCGCGTGGACAAACAGCGTGTCGGCGCTTGCCTTCTGATAGAAATACCAGGTCAGTCCGACGAGCAGGCCGACGATGATCGCCAGTTTCAGCGTCACGGCGCTATATTCCATTTTTTCCAGCGCCTTGAACCCGCGGGTCCAGCCGACAATCAGGATCAGGATATAGATGGCGGAGGTCAATAGCTTGGCATTGGCCGGGCCGTCGAAGGCGGTCAGGCTGACGCCGAAGGCACCGAACAGATTGAGATAATAGCCGACCGAGATGGTGAAGGCGAAGACCAGCGCCCAGGAAGCCGCCAGCTCCAGCCGGTCGATGCCGTCATTCTGAACCGGCTCGCGAACATTGCGGTGCAGGATATTGAAGCGGATCGCCGACCCGAACAGATAGGCCCCGAGACAAAGCCCGGCCATGATCGCCGGCGCAATATAGCCGTAATCCGACACCAGTATCGGCGCCAGCACGAGAAAGCCGCTGCCGATGATCGAGGCCAGCGGCGTCACCGTCGCACGCCAGACCTGTGATTTTGACAGGCGCGGGGTGAGCAGCAGCGAGCCGGTCGCGATCACCGACAGGATGATGACAATATTCAATAGCAAGGCAAGGTCCGATGACGGCGACGAAGGAAGGAGCAGGATAGGCTTGTAGCTCTTCGCTTGTCGACGGGTTTTTCGCCGATCGGGCAGAGCGACGGTTTATAGTTGGTAGACAGGGTCACACGGGTCACACCCCCTCTAGTGGAAAGGTCTGCTGTCCGGATCGGGCCAATCCCGCGCGTCATCGTCATTGTCTTCATCGCTGTCATCGTCGAGGCCTTCGGGAGCCACTTTCTCCCAGAAATCCGGTTCGTCCATCATGCCGCTGCGTTCGGCGCGGGCCCATTGCAGATCGTCCCATTCTTCTGCCTTGCAGGGATCAAGATCGGACGTATCGATGTCCTCTGGCGGGGTTCGCGCGATCCGTTCGCGTTCCTGACACATCTCGAGTCGGGCGAACAGCTCCTCATCGCTCGGGCCCGAGCGGCTGCGGCCTGAGACAAAAGTGCGCCGGGCCCGGGCTGCCTCATCCTGCCGTGCCAGCATTTCGGCGCAATCATCGCCTTCGCCGATCGCTTCCACCATCACGTCAAAATCGGCGGCTGCTTCGCGGGCGGCTTCGCCGGCTATATCGATGCCATCGGCCTTGGCATCAAGCCGTGCCAGCGCCGCGAGCAGCAGCCCGGGTGAAAAGCGGGTGCGCTCGCCGACCTCCTCGCCATGATACCAGACGGTCTCGTCCCAGCCGCACAGGCCCTTGTCGAGCAAGGTGTCGGCAAACAGATCGCGGGCGTGGATCAAGGCTGCGTCCCAGGCTCGGTCGAACGCCCGGCCTTCCTCGCGTCTTCGCAGACGATAGGCCCCTTCGCGGCTCATCCCTACATAGGCAGCCGAAGCCTTGACCGAGCCGCAGCGGGCCAGCGCCTCGAGAAATTCGCGCTGTTTTTCGGGGGTCCAGCTTGGGGCAGGATTTGGGGGGTAGTCGGTGGGGAAAGATTGGTTGTCCATGTTCGTCGCTCGCTTTATTTGGTAAAAGTGAACGATACACATAACCTATATGGTTTGTTGTAGGAAAGAGGTTTGTCAGGTGCTCGGAGAAAGCGGACTCCAGTCCCGACCTTTTTTGGATGGAATGCAGCTATTTGAATGATCAACAATGGAGCCTGAATCATAGGGTATATATAGACGTGCATCACAGCCGTATTGCCGAACTGGATACTCGGATTATTTGTCCGTTCAAGTTGAAAGCTGATACTTCGTCTCAGTTTTGATTTCAGATAGGGGAAATTACGGATTCACATAGTTACGCAATATGGTGTTTTCTTCAGTGATCGAAGCTGTTCTGTTTCGTTTTTAGGAAGGAAGAAATTATGAGTGATAGTGATTTGGTGCCACCCGGAACGGCTGGATACAACCAGCGGGTGAGAGAAAAGAAAGAGGCGATGGAAAAAGAAAAAAAGATAAACGATGCTAGAAAAGCGGGCAGGGAACATCGTGAGGCGAATGAAGCCGGGACCGGGACAAGCAGCGGTAAAATGACTGACGAACGGAAGAAAAGATACGAAGGTAAGGCGGACAAGCCGGAGAACAATATGTCTCCTGAGGAGAAGAAAGCCTATAGGGAGGGGTATAGCGAAGGCTGACTCCTGCGAAGACAGGAATGTATTGTGGGGACCAATTTTGGTTTTACGCGAACGTGTGATCGCCGCCGAAATTGCCCGATGCCCGCTGCGATCTAGCGGGATCAATCAAGCGTTCAAAAATGTTGGGAGCCTTGAACATGGCTAAAAGTGATTTGCTTGCAAAAGAGAATGAAATCGACACTTGCCCGTATTGCGGTGAACCTCTGGATTACAAAAGTGCATATTTCCATCATATCGTTCTGAAGCAATGTCAGGATGGCTTCAGTCCAAGAGGTGACCGTGGAAAACGCCCTGTGGCTATTGACGACAAATAGATTCAACAAATGGTGCGCTATCTGGAGTAACGCTGCGAGGGATGTGCTGTAGTGATTAAAAAAGGACATACTGGCTGTTAAAGAACCGGATATTGATACTGCGGTTCACGATCTATATTAGCCGCCAGAATAGCCACCAGCGGATTGCCCTGTTTGCGGCTATACTCTCTCGCCACGCGAATTGTCAGAATTTGGCTCCGCAGGTAGCCTAGCTGCGGAAGCGTCCAGAGATCGGCGCATTAACGCTGGCGAACCAATTGCGGATATTCCTGAAGCCCTGCCGAACCATCAAGCGCCTTTCGCTGGTTGCTTCGGTTGATAGTCCGCGCCTAGCGCTTGCGCTTTTTGCGCGCGGCGTAGCGTTCGTCGCGGGCGGCTTTTTTCTCGGTTTCGGTCAGACCAAGGGCGAGCTTGGGCTTGGCCGCCTCTTTTGCGGCCTTGCGCTCGGCCTTTTCCTGCTCGAAGGCGGCGCGCTTCTCTTCGCTGGCTTTCGCCTGTTTCTCTTCGCGCGCCAGTTCGGCGGCCTTGCGTTCGGCGATGACTTCCGGACTGAGCGGCTTCTTCGCCTTCAGTTTTTTGAGCGCCGCCTGCTTGGCTTTGGCGGCCATTTGCGTGCGTTCCTGGAAAGTCGGTTGTGTAAATGGCGGCATGTGAAAATATGATTCCTTGATCGAGATGTCGGGTCATCAACGGCTGTGACCCGAAAACAGTTGCAGCCCCGTACAGCTATTGGCGCCATTGGGCAATGTTTAAGCGGTTCTGCGTTCAAGCGACCACGGGAGATTATAGTGGCTGACGCCGGGAACCATCGGCAGGGCAAGACGTAAGAATAGCACGACCTGGCGGCTTCGAATCGCCGAAATAGAGTCGCGACCGCCGCCGCTGGCATGGGCGCGAGGATCAATCACCTTTTTTGGAAGGACGGCTTACCCATGGAAACCACAGAGCTGAGCGTGAACGGCAAAACCCACAAGCTGGAGGCCGACAGCAGAGTGACTTTGCTCGATGCGCTGCGCAACCATCTGGGGTTGACCGGAACCAAGAAGGGCTGTGACCATGGCCAATGCGGGGCCTGTACCGTGATTGTCGAGGGACGGCGGATCAACAGCTGTCTGACGCTGGCCTGCATGCATGACGGGGATGAAGTTACCACGATTGAGGGACTGGGCGAACCGGGCAACCTGTCCGACTTGCAGGCGGCTTTCGTTGCACACGACGGATTTCAATGCGGTTATTGCACTCCGGGCCAAATCTGTTCGGCCACCGCAATGCTTGAAGAAGCCAAGGCCGGATGGCCGAGTTTCGTGTCGGACGATCTCGACGGACCGGAGGGGTTGAGCGATGAAGAAATATCGGAGCGGATGAGCGGCAATCTGTGCCGTTGCGCCGCTTATCCCAATATCGTTGATGCGATTCGCCAGGTTGCGGGCCGCCAGGTTGCGGGAGCGAAATCATGAAGCCATTCACTTATGCCAGAGCCAATGACCGCGCCGATGCTATCGCCCAGGCGGCGGATGCGACCTATATTGCCGGTGGCACAAACCTGCTCGATCTGATGAAGCTGGAGGTGATGGCGCCCGACAAGCTGGTCGATATCAACCGGCTGGATCTTTCGGAAATCAGGGTGACCGATGACGGCGGGCTGCGGATTGGCGCGCTGGTGACCAATAGCGATTGCGCCGCCGATGAGCGGGTGCGGCAGGATTATCCGGTGCTGTCTCGGGCGATCCTGGCCGGGGCCAGCGGCCAGTTGCGCAACAAGGCGACCACCGGCGGCAATCTGTGCCAGCGGACCCGCTGCTATTATTTTTA
>PFJE01000026.1:10957-13444 GCA_002783865.1 Sphingomonadales bacterium CG_4_10_14_3_um_filter_58_15 | reverse complement strand
GCTGCGGCCGTCTGAAACACCAGCGCCCAGGATCCGGTGACATCCAGTATCCAGCCGCTGACCAGCACCCCGATAATGCCGGGAATGGTGCCGGCGGTATTGGTGATCCCCATCAATGTGCCGGCATGTTCCGGCGCGATATCCATATGGTTGACGAAGAAGCCGCTGACCGCAAAGGCGCCGAGCGCGCTGCCGATGGTCATGATGGTGATCGCGGTGACCGCATTGTCCGCCTGTCCGACCAGCAGCAGCGCGATGATGCTGCCGCCAAAGCCGATCAGCATCATCAGCTTGCGGACATGGGTGATGGTCATGCCACGACCGATCAGCCGGTCGGCAACCACCCCGGACAGGTTGATGAACAGGAACAGGGCGATATGCGGCATCATCGCAAAAAAGCCGACCGAGGCATAGTCCACGCCCAGCCCCTTGGTGACATAGGTCGGCAACCAGGCGAGCAGCACATAGAACCACCAGTTGTTGCAAAAATGGGCAACGATCACCGCCCAGACCGGCATGTTGGTCATCAGCGCGCGCCACGGTGTTGCGACAGCGGGCCCTTCGGCAATCGTGCCGGCTGTGATCAGGTCCACCTCGGCCTGGCTGATACCGGCTTGCTGGCGCGGGGTCGGGGCAATCAGGAAATACCAGACGGCGCACCAGCCGAAACCAACAGCGCCGAACAGATAGAATACCCATTCCCAGCCCCAGGCGGCCACGATCACCGGCGTTGCCAGCAGCGCGAACACGGTGCCCAGCGGAATGCCGCTGTTGGAAAAACCTGCCGATCGCGACCGTTCGCGGACCGGTATCCAGCGGGCATAGAGCGCGTAAATCGCCGGGAAGGTCACCGCTTCGCCCATGCCCATCAGGATTCGGGCGATGATCAGTACGGTGATGCCCAGCGCCGCAGCGGGCGGCGCGACCAATGTGAACAGCGACCAGATCAGCACCCCGAAACCGAGCACCACCTTGCCGCCATAAAGATCGGCCAGCTTGCCGCCGACCACCTGGGTGAGCAGATAGCCGATGAAGAAACTGGACAGCACCAGGCCTTGCGTGGACAGGTCCCAGCCGTAGGTTTCGACCATCGGGATGATCGCGACCGAAATCGCGACCCGGTCCATATAGCAGATGAAAATGGCCAGAAAGGCCATGAATGCCAGTTGATGGCGTTTTTGCATAGTCATCCTCCCCGATGATCCCCCCTTATCTTGTCGACAGGCTGGGCGGCTATTCACTTGCATATCTGGTGCAAATCCCCTATAGTATCATTTGAAACCATATTGCGATTTCGCGCATATTATCTCAAGGAAATCCTGTGACTGATCTTTTCGAAAATCCCGTGGGCCTGGACGGCTTTGAATTTGTCGAATTTTGCGCGCCCGAGCGCGGCGTCCTCGAACCGGTTTTTGCGGTCATGGGCTTTACCGAGATTGCCCAGCATCGGTCCAAGGATGTGCATCTGTGGCGGCAGGGCGGCATCAATCTGATCATCAACTATGAACCCAAGTCGGCGGCCTGGTATTTTGCCCGCGAACATGGCCCCTCGGCCTGCGGCATGGCCTTCCGGGTCAGGGACGCGCGCAAGGCTTATGCCTATCTGCTCGAAAAAGGCGCGGAGCCGGTCAATGTCCAGACCGGACCGATGGAATTGCATATCCCGGCGATCCGCGGCATCGGCGGCGCGATTCTCTATCTGGTTGACCGCTATGATGGCGGCGAGCGGGAAGAGAATCTCTCGATCTACGATATCGACTTCGAATATCTGCCAGGCGTCGACCGCCATCCGGTCGGTGCCGGTTTCCAGATCATCGATCACCTCACCCACAATGTCTATGGCGGCCGGATGAAATATTGGGCGGACTATTACGAGACCCTGTTCAATTTCCGCGAGATCCGCTTTTTCGACATCAAGGGCGAATATACCGGCCTGACCTCCAAGGCGCTGACCGCGCCCGATGGCAAGATCCGCATTCCGCTCAACGAGGAAGGTGAAGGCGGCAAGGGCCAGATCGAGGAATTTTTGCGCGAGTTCAACGGCGAGGGCATCCAGCATATCGCGCTGATCTGCGATGATCTGATCGCCTGCTGGGACCGGCTCAAGAAACTCGGCGTGCCATTCATGACCGCGCCGCCGAACAGCTATTATGAGATGCTCGACGGTCGCCTGCCCGGCCATGGCGAGGATGTCGATGCGCTGCAATCGCGCGGCATCCTGCTCGACGGCACCACCGAAGGCGGCGAACCGCGCCTGCTGCTGCAGATTTTCGCCGAGCCGCAGATAGGTCCGGTTTTCTTTGAATTCATTCAGCGAAAGGGCGATGATGGTTTTGGCGAGGGCAATTTCAAGGCCCTGTTCGAGAGCATCGAACGCGATCAGGTATCGCGCGGTGTGCTGAAAGTAGAGGAACCGGCAGAATGACCGCACCGAAGATCAACGGCATCCACCATGTCGCCTATCGCTGCAAGGACGCGAAGGAGACG
>PFJE01000026.1:0-10919 GCA_002783865.1 Sphingomonadales bacterium CG_4_10_14_3_um_filter_58_15 | reverse complement strand
GCTCGCCTTCGCCGAGAATGAAGTGCCGTCGACCGGCGAACATGATCCCTATATGCATATCTTTCTCGATGCCGGCGGCGGCAACATCCTCGCCTTTTTCGAATTGCCCGAACAGCCGGACATGGGCCGCGACCAGAATACACCGGCCTGGGTGCAGCATATTGCCTTCAAGGTGAACTCCCTCGATGACCTGATGGCGGCCAAGGCCAATGCCGAAGCCGAAGGGCTGGAAGTGCTCGGCCCGACCCATCACGGGATTTTCAAGTCGATCTATTTCTTCGATCCCAACGGCCACCGGCTGGAACTGGCCTGCGACATCGGCACCGATGAAGAGATGGCAGAATTGCGCCGCGTTGCTCCGGAAATGCTCGAGGAATGGAGCCGCACGAAAAAGGCGCCGCAACATGCCGCGTGGCTGCATGCAAAAGCGCGCGACGAGCATTAGGTTTTCACATTGAACAATCCTGTGCTCCTGCGTAGGCAGGAGTCCATCTCCTGAACTTTCCGCTAGACGCAATGGTCGGAGATGGGCCCCCGCCTTCGCGGGGGAACGGAGCAGGATGAAGGAACGCATATGAAACTCGCCACCCTGAAGAACGACACCCGCGACGGCCGCCTGGTCGTGGTCTCCAAAGACCTGACCCGCTGCTGCGAGGCGAGCAATATCGCGCCGACCCTGCAGGCGGCGCTCGATGACTGGGCCAATTGCGCCCCGAAGCTGGAAGCGCTGTACCGCGATGTCGAGCACGAGACGGTGCCTTGTGAACGGTTCCACGAGCGGCTCGCCGAATCCCCCCTGCCCCGCGCCTATCAATGGGCCGACGGCAGCGCCTATATCAATCATGTCGAACTGGTCCGCAAGGCGCGCGGCGCCGAAGTGCCGGAGAGTTTCTACAGCGATCCCCTGATGTACCAGGGCGGCAGCGATGCCTTCCTCGGCCCGCGCGACGATATCCCGCTCGGCGATCCGGCCTGGGGCTGCGACATGGAAGGCGAAATCGCGGTCATCACCGACGATGTGCCGCCCGGCGTTAGCAGCGAAGAAGCCGCTGGCCATATCAAGCTGATCATGCTGTGCAATGACGTCTCCCTGCGCGGTCTGATCCCCGGCGAGCTGGCCAAGGGCTTCGGCTTCTTCCAGTCAAAACCGTCCTCCGCTTTCTCCCCGGTCTGCGTAACCCCCGACGAGCTGGGTGATGCATGGAAAGGCTCGGTCATCCATCTGCCGCTGCAGGTCGACTATAATCGTGAACCCTTTGGCCGCGCCAATGCCGGCAAGGACGCCACGTTCAGCCTGGCCGATCTGGTCGCCCATGCCGCCAAGACCCGCCCGCTGTGCGCCGGCACGATCATCGGCTCCGGCACCGTCTCCAACCAGGGCCCCGATGGCGACCCCGGCAAGCCGGTCAGCGAAGGCGGCCTCGGCTATAGCTGCATCGCCGAAATCCGGATGATCGAGACGATCAACGATGGCGAGGCGAAGACACCGTTCATGAGCGCTGGCGATACCGTTAAAATCCAGATGCTGGATGCGGACGGGCATTCGATCTTTGGCGCGATCCGGCAGGAGGTTGTGGCGGTTTGATGGGGGATTAATAGCAGACCCTATACAATCCATCATATGGCTAGCAAAACCTGAGGAGTTACAATTGGCAATTGACGAACACCCCAGTTTTGATCGACCCACTATTACGACGAAGCTATGGCGTTACGTTGATTTGGCGAAGTTCCTTAATTTATTGACCTCTGGCAAGCTGTGGCTAACGAACGCAGAGGTCTTAGCTAGAGACGATCCTTACGAGGGTGTGGTTGGAGCTGTTCAATTCCCTCATCGTATGTGGCGCTCCATCGAAGAAGTCCCGGAACGGTTACGCGATCAAATACTAAATATATACAACCGGGATGGCAACGACACGCCCGAAGCCGCATTCCGGGCTTGGTTCATGCTCGAAGAGCAGGCTTGTATTATGACGCAATCTGGGCGTCGCGATTACTATCTCAATTGCTGGCACGCGGCCGATCACGAATCCGTTGCTATGTGGAAAGTCTATGGATCGCCCGGGGCTGGAGTTGCCCTGATATCTAATGGCGGAAGGCTCGAAACAGCCTTGGCGGAGAATGATGAAAAGTTTTACCTAGGAAAGGTTAAATACCGAGACCCTTCTTTCGTTCAGATCGGAACTCCTAACGCCTTCGACACCATCATGATCAAGCGTTCCAGTTATGAATATGAGAAGGAGATCAGACTCGTTCATTGGCATACTGGCAATTTCCACGATGCACTCGAAAACTTCAATTGGAACGAAGAATCGATGCGTTTTGACAACCTTATTGAAGACAATCGACCGATTGAATCAGGGATGTCATTCGCATGCGATATGAATGTAATGATTGAACGGGTTATTATCTCGCCGTATGCGCCACCGTGGTATGCACCAATGATTGAGCAAGTGCGAGACCGGCTCGGCTATCGCTTTCCAATTCACAAATCGAAACTCCTTGACCTTCCACCCGTACATCCTTGATGAGGTGTTCGCCAGACGAACGATCTTGACGCAAGCAAAGCGTCATTAAAGGCAGGGATTGCAGATATTTAACCTGAACCAGCACCGCCGTCTCACATTTAATCCGCTCTATCGCCAAGCTCGCCGACCCATCTGACAGCGGCACCGCCTTAATCCGTTTCTTGTACACCCGGTCATAGTCGGCGACATCGCGGACCAGCAACTTGCTCGGCCTATCCCTCAAGCTTGGCCATATTGCGATCATCGGCGGCGGTGACATTGACCGTCAGGCCAATCAGGTCGGTATCTTCCGGTGCATCGGGCAGGACGCCAATCGCGGGCAGCCCCTGCTCGTCCTCCAGCCACAGGCTCGCCGCGCCGCGGCTGGCCTTGCCATAAGGCATGGCATAGCTTTTGATCACCGCCTTGCCGTTGAAAAAATGGTCCGGTTTGACATGGTCCGGCTTGGGGATCCGCACCGGTGCCGCGATCCGGTCGGGCGTCCAGCCGCCGGCGACCGGTTGCGCGGCATAGATGCCCACCGATTCCTTGTTGATCACCCCGCCATTGGCCGAGATCATCCCGGGCTTACTGCCATCCTTGCGCAAGGCCTCGACCAAAGCGACCATGCCGTGGGCGCTATAGCTGTTGCCGGGCCCGCCGAAGAAGCTCAGCCCGCCAGTCAGCGTATAGGAAGCCAGCGAGCGATCGGGCGAACCGAGCGCATCCATCGCCAGTGACACCGCGACCGGGAAACAGCTGTAAATATCGATCGGCCCGAGATCCGCCGCGTCCAGCTCCGCCAGTTCCAGCGCCTTCGGAAACGCCGCCTGCATCGCCGGTGAAATCGACAGATCGTCCTGCTGGCTCATCAGCGGCACGCTCGCGTCGGCGCCGCTGTGCAGATAGATCATCTTGTCTTCGGCGATGCCCAGTTCGGCGGCATGACCAGCGGTGGTCAGGATCACCGCCGCGCCCAGTTCTACTGCATCCTGCGCCACCATCCAGCGGCGATAGGGATCGTTGAGCCGGTAATTGCCATGATCGTCGGCCAGCAATTCTTCTGCCGTCCAGTTGCGGGCGAATTGCGCGTGCTCGCGGGACAGGGACACGCTGGCGAACGCCTCCCACAGTTCCGCCATCTCCTTGGCATAGCTGACACGGTTCTTCCCCAGCCGCGCCCGCCGGGCATTTTCGACGATGCCGTAGGCCATTGGCATGTTGATGATACCCTGCCGCCATTCATAGGCGGTCAGCATCTTGTCTTCGCTGGTGATCAGATCGGTCATCTCGCGGGTCGCCGGCTGGCTCCAGTCGAGTTCGTGATCGCTCCGCCGCGCCCGCTTGACCGTGCCCATATTCTCGGCGCTGGAGAGGATCACCGCCTTGTATTCGCCCGCATGAACCTGGCAGGCGAGCTTGTTGAGATGCTTCTGCGGGCTCTGGCCGCCGACATCGCCATAGAGCAGGTTGGCCGGGTCGAGACCGGACGCCGCCGCCACCGCCTCGGGATGATTCTCCGGCGAGCCGAAATCATGCGGCAGGCCACTGTCGTGGAACAGGCGGATCGACAGCAGGCAGTCAATCGACGCTGCCAGCTTGTCCGCCGCGCCGCTATCCGCCAGCGCCTGCTTCACCGCAGCCGATGCCAGATCAACGGTCGATGGCCATTCAATCCCTTGCGATTCTTTCAGTTTTTGTCCGCTCGCTTCACCGACACCGACCAGCACCGGTGCCTTGGGATCTGCCGTTACCATTGTTAATTCCCTCAAAATAAACAGTTCATCAATCGATTAAACATGATAACAGCAAGGTGGAATCATGCACTAGCTAAAATGGAGAATATTTGATGGGCGGCTGGCCGGAACTGAACTGGGACACGGAACCGACGGGCCCGCTGAAGGGCTTGAAGATCGTCGATATGTCTACCGTAGTGCTCGGACCCTTCGCCACTCTCAATTTCGCGGATATGGGCGCGGATGTGATCAAGATCGAAAATGGCGAAGGCAAATTCGCCGGCGACATGATGCGTCACGCTGGCGACAGCCCGACCGGTGACCTCGGCCCGATTTTCGCCTCGCTCAACCGCAACAAGAAATCGATCACGCTCAACGGCAAGGATGCAGACGACAAAGCCGTCATTCTCGAACTGCTCAAACATGCCGATGTGTTTTTTCACAATGTCCGGCTGGCCGGCATGGAACGGCTGGGGCTGGATTATGAAAGCGTCAAGGCGGTCAATCCCGGCATCGTCTATGTCCATTGCGCCGGCTTCGGCCAGGGCGGCGAATATGAGAAACGGCAGGCCTATGATGACCTGATCCAGTGCGCCTCCGGCTTTGCCAGCCTGTTTGAAATGCGCGGCGACAGCGGCCGGCCGCTCTATATGCCGTCGCTGGTCGCCGACAAGACCATCGGCCTGTTCGCGGTCAATGCCACGCTGGCGGCGATGTATCACAAGGAAAAGACCGGCGAAGGGCAATTTGTCCAGGTGCCGATGTTCGAAGCCTTCACCTGGTTCAACATGGTCGAGAATCTGTGGGGTGAGACCTTCATTCCGGGCAACGGAAAACTCGCCTACACACGCTCGATCAACGAAAATCGCAAGCCCTATCCGACCAAGAACGGCTATATCGGTCTGGTTCCCTATAATGATGCGCAGTGGCGGAAGTTTTTCGAATTGGGCGGCAAACCCGGTGTCTTTGATGAACCGCGCTTCGCCGATTATTCCCAGCGCACCAAGAACATTACCGCGCTCTATGCCCTGATCGAGGAAATTGCCGCGACCAAGACCACGGAAGAGTGGCTGCCCCTGCTCGACGAGCATAATATTCCGGCGATGCGCTATAACAGGATGGAAGATGTCCTGACCGATCCGCATTTGCAGCAGGTCGGTTTCTGGCAGGAACGGGAGGGCGACAAGATCGGCAAATATCGGACGATCAAGCATCCGGTCCATTATTCCGCCAGCCCGGCGAATATTTATGCCGACCCGCCCACGCTGGGCGCGGACAATGATGAAATACGCGGGGCGATGAATATGCCCGCCAACGACGCATAAGAAATAGCAGGACAGGAACCGCTCGATGAATTTTGATTTCTCTGACGACCAGAAATTTCTCCGCGATGAAGCACGCAAGTTTCTCGAGGCCCAGTGCACGATGGCGCAGGTCCGCGAAGTGCTCGATGATGACAGCAAGAGCCACAATGACGGCGTGTGGAAAAAGATCGTCGACATGGGCTGGCTCGGCGCGGCGATTCCCGAAGAATATGGCGGGCTTGGTCTCGGCATGCTCGAGCTGTGCGTGATTGCCGAGGAACTGGGCCGGACGCTGGCACCGGTGCCGTTTGGCTCCTCTGCCTATTTCTTTGCCGAAGCGCTGAAACTGGCGGGCAGCGAAGAACAGAAACAGGCCTTGCTGCCCAAGGTTGCCGACGGCAGCGTCATTGGCTGTATCGCGGTCAGTGAAGGGCCGGGCGAGACTGCCGCTGGCAATATTGCCACGCGGCTGAAGGACGGCGGCATAACGGGCAAGAAGATCCCGGTGACCGACGGCGATATCGCCACCCATGCAATTGTGCTGGTCAAAGATGGCAGTAGCGCCAGTCTGGTCATTGTCGACCTGAACCAGAGCGGCGTCACCCGCAAATCGATCAAGACGCTGGAGCCGACCCGCAGCCATGCGGTGATCAGCTTTGACGGCGCTTCCGCAGACCTGCTCGGCGAAGCGGGCAACGGCATGCCGCTGCTCGACCAGATCAACGACCGGGCGGCGGTGCTGCTCGCCTTTGAACAACTGGGCGGTGCCTCGCGCTGCCTGGAAATGGCCAACGCCTATGCCAAGGAACGCCAGGCCTTTGGCCGCGCCATTGGCGGCAATCAGGCGATCAAGCACAAGCTGGCCGACATGTATGTGAAGAATGAAGTCGCCCGCTCGAACGCTTATTATGGTGCCTGGGCGCTATCGAGCGATGCCGCCGAACTGCCGGAAGCAGCGGCAGCGGCGCGGGTCGCGGCATCGGAAGCCTTCTGGTATGCTTCGAAGGAAAATATCCAGACCCACGGCGGCATGGGTTTCACCTGGGAGGTGGACTGCCATCTCTTCTACCGCCGCGCCAAATTGCTTGCCGTCCAGGCCGGCAGCCCGGCGGTCTGGAAAGAGAAGCTGGTCAGCGCGCTCGAAGCGAAAAATGACTGAATATGGACCAAAGAGTGCCGTTCGTCCTGAGTCTGTCGAGCCGAAGGCGACCGAAGGTCAACGACAGCTTGATGCGCGCACTCGTACTTCGACAAGCTCAGCACGAACGGTCGGTCGGGCCTGAGTCAAAAAAGTGAAGGAATAGACTATGGATTTCAACGATACACCCGAAGAAGCAGAATTTCGCGCCGAGGCGCAGGCTTTCCTGTCGCAGCATCTGAAGCCCAAGACACCCGGCGCCTTGCGCTCCGGTGGCCGCGAAGATTTTCTCGCCCGCGCCAAGGCGTGGCAGAAGATCAAGGCCGAGGGCGGCTTTGCGCAAATCACCTGGCCCAAGGAAATGGGTGGCCGCGGCGGCACCGTGATGCAGCAGGTGATCTGGGGTCAGGAAGAAGCCAAATTTGATGCGCCCACTGGTCCTTTTGCCATCGGCCTCGGCATGTGCGTCCCGACCGTGATTGCCTTTGGCTCGGATGAGCATAAGAAAAAATATGTTCGCAAGGCGCTGATGGGCGAAGATGTCTGGTGCCAGCTGTTCTCCGAACCGGCCGCCGGGTCAGATGTTGCCGGTCTCAAGACAAAAGCGGTCAAGGATGGTGACGAATGGGTCATAAATGGTCAGAAAGTGTGGACTTCTGGTGCGCATTATTCCGACTATGGCATATTGCTGGTCCGCACCGATCCCAATGTGCCCAAGCACAAGGGCCTGACCATGTTCATCGTCGACATGAAGCAGCCGGGCGTCGATGTACGGCCGATCCATCAGGCGTCGGGCGGCAGCGAGTTTAACGAAGTCTATTTCACCGATGTTCGGATCCCCGACGCCGACCGGCTCGGCGAACCCGGCATGGGCTGGAAAGTGGCGCTGGTCACCTTGATGAACGAGCGGTTGGCGGTTGGCGGTTCGCCGGGACCCGACTGGAAGGAAATCATGGATTATGCCCGCTCGGCCGGCACCCTGTCCAACCAGGCGTTCCGCGACAAGCTGGCCGACTGGTATGTCGCGGCGCAAGGCTACAAGCTGACCAAATTCCGCACCCAGACCGCCCTGTCGCGCGGCGAAACGCCGGGCCCGGAAAATGCGATCGGCAAGATCATCAACGCCAATCATCTGCAGGACATCTGCAACAGCGCGATCGAGATGCAGGATCATTTCGGTATCATCGTCGACAAGGACGAAGCGCCGTCGGATGCGATTTTCCAGGAAAGCTTCATGTGGGCGCCGGGACTGCGCATCGCGGGCGGCACCGATGAAATCCTGAAAAATATCATCGCCGAACGGGTTCTGGGTCTGCCGCAGGATGTCCGCGTCGACAAGGACAAGACCTTCGCGGAAATGAACTAGGGGCAATAGGATGACCGACCTTCCCGTCCATGTCGTCGCCAATTTCACCGTGCAGGACGCGGCGAAATATCGCGAATATGAAAAGGGATTTTTCCCGATCTTGAAAAAGCATGGCGGGGAGTTCATCACCTTTGACGATAGCAGCGTCACCTTTGAAGGCGCGACGCCGCCGGAAGGCCGGGTGGTCTTGCTCAAATTCCCCAGTCAGGAAGCGGCAACCGCCTGGTATAACGACCCGGATTATCAGGCCTTGTCCGAACATCGGCGCGCCGGAACGACGTTGAATTTCCTGACCATGGTCCACAGCATCCCGCCCAGAAATTAGGCCATGCTCATAAATCCGCTTTGCGCGGATGCAGAAAAACTTGCGTGATCGCTGCGGTTGCAAATGCTACCAGTCGCCCAGAGCAACAAAGGAACCTTCCCATGACCGACAATCTGCCCGATTACACGCCCCCGAAAGTCTGGAAATGGGACAAGGAAAATGGCGGCCGCTTTGCCAATATCAACCGCCCGATCGCCGGGCCGACGAAAGAGGTGGAACTGCCGATCGGCAAGCATCCGCTGCAGCTCTATTCGATGGCCACGCCCAATGGCGTGAAGGTCACGGTGATGCTCGAGGAGCTGCTGGCGCTCGGCCACAAGGGCGCGGAATATGATGCTTATTATATCAATATCAGCGAAGGCGACCAGTTTGGCAGCGGCTTTGTCGATATCAACCCGAACAGCAAGATACCGGCATTGATGGACCACAGCACCGACCAGCCGACCCGATTGTTCGAATCCGGCTCGATCCTGCTCTATCTCGCCGAAAAATTCGGCGAATTCCTGCCCGGCGACCACAACAAGCGCACCGAGGCGCTGAACTGGCTGTTCTGGCAGATGGGCAGCGCCCCCTATCTCGGCGGCGGTTTCGGCCATTTCTATGCCTATGCGCCGGTCAAGATCGAATATTGCATCGACCGCTTTGCCATGGAGGTGAAGCGCCAGCTCGACGTGCTCGACCGCCATCTCGCCGACAATGAATATATGGCGGGCGACGAATATAGCATCGCGGATATCGCGATCTGGCCCTGGTACGGCGCACTGGTCAAGAATGTCATCTATGAAGCCGCCGAATTTCTCGACACCGCGTCCTACAAGCATATGAACCGCTGGACCGATATGATCGGCGAACGCCCGGCGGTGCAACGCGGCAAAATGGTCAACCGCGCCTGGGGCGACCCCGAAGGCCAGCTGCGCGAACGGCACGACGCCAGCGACTTCGAACTGCGCACGCAGGACAAGCTGGAACCGGAAGGCGAAGCGGCGGAGTAGCGATTCTTATTTCAAAATACCGGCCATGATCAGATCGACCGTCTGCTCGCGATAGGCATCGCGCATGCGTTCGTCAAAATCCTCGCGGCCATAGCAATATTTCCAGACCAGCTTGCCGGTAAAGAAGCGGTCAGCCGCGCCGGTGACGGCGGAGTAGAAAAGATCGGGATCGACTTCGCGGAACACGCCCGACTTGATGCCTGCACCGACAAATATCTTGTACGCCTCGGACAGCGGTTTCAGATATTTGTCCGCTATCTTGCGCGCACCCTCTGGCGGCAGCTCGCGAATCAGGCGCATCGTCAGCCGGTTGAGATAGGGAAATTCATAATAGGTATCGATCACCGCGCCGATATGGTGGCGCAGCTTGTCTTCCGGCGGCCAGTCCTTCTGGATCAGCAGACCGACCTGAACCAGAATATTGTCCATGTCACGTTCGAGAATCGCCTCGAGCAGGCCGTCCTTGTTGCCGAAATAATATTTGACCAGCGCGCTGTTGAGACCGGACAGGACCGACAATTCGCTGAAGGAAATGTCGATCGTGTCGCCTTCGCGCATGATCTGGCTGGCGGTTTCGATCAGCTTGTCGCGCGCGCGCGCTTCATTTTCTTTGGCTACCAATTTGTCGACGCCCATTTGTCATCCCCCACGTGCACCACGTCACAATTTTGTCACTTATAAACAGGTTCTTTCCACCATGGGAAGCTGTCTGGCAAGTCGCTGGACACTTTGTCCGGATAGTTTGGGCTGCGCTTCTCGAGAAAGCTCGCAATACCCTCTTTTGCATCGGCGGATTTGGCGCGATTATAGATGATCCGGCTGTCAACCTTGTGCGCTTCCATCGGGTGAGCGGCGGCGGGCAATTGCCACAACATTTGCCGCGTGACGGCGATCGATACCGGTGCGGTATTATCGACAATCTCACGCGCTAGCGCGTAGGCAGCGGGCAGCAGGTCTTCCGGCTTGTGCAGTGAGCGGACCAAGCCGCCTTTCAAGGCTTCCTCAGCGTCAAACACCCGGCCGGTCAGACACCATTCCAGCGCCTGCGCCCGGCCAACCAGATTGGGCAGAAACCAGCTCGCCGCGCCGTCGGGGGCAATGCCGCGCCGGGCGAAGACAAAACCGAAGCGCGCCGTCTCGCTGGCCAGTCGCATATCCATCGGCAGCAGCATCGTCGCGCCGACACCCACTGCAACGCCGTTGATCGCACCGATAACCGGCTTCAGACATTGATAGATACGCAGGATCAACAGACCGCCGCCATCGCGGACCCGGGGATCGGAATAATCCTCCACCGGCTCTTCGCTGGCGAACGGCTTTTTGCCATCTTCCGGAGTCAGATCGGCACCGGCGCAAAAGGCCCGCTCGCCGGCACCGGTCACTATAACCGCCCGCACATCATCATCCGCATCAATGCGGTCAAATGCGTCGGTCATTTCCTTGATCATCGTCCCGGTAAAGGCGTTCATCTTTTCCGGCCGGTTTATCGTGATCGTCGCGATCTGGTCGGCGACGTCATAGAGGATCTGGGTGTAATTCACGGGGAGTTCCTTT